>JBGVOJ010000478.1:0-4711 GCA_045126415.1 Eubacteriales bacterium
GGGAGCCAACTACATCAAGAACCGCGACAACACAAGACCTGTTCATTATGAAGGTCTGCAGAATGCCGATCCCAGGTACTACTACACCGAGCTTGTGGATATGGTCAGCATGATGTATCCTTCGTTTGATACCATCCGCGAGAAAGTGCTGGACAATCCCAAGGAAAACCGTCCTTTCGTCATGTGTGAATACACCCACGCAATGGGCAACTCCTGCGGTGACATTGCGGAATACTGGGACATGATCTACAACAATGAACAGATGATGGGTGCGTTTGTATGGGAATGGGCAGACCATGGTATCAAAACAGACACAGGCTTCCTTTACGGCGGCGATTTTGAAGAACCGGAACACGATGGGAACTTCTGTGCAGACGGACTTCTCACCCCTGACAGAAAGATCAAGTCGGCTGCTCTCGAAATGATGGCAGTTTACGGCGGCAAAACCTCTTCCGAAATGGTTGAGGTGGATGTACCGAAGAGCACCTATAAGTTCTCTTCTGCAATAACTATTGAGGTCGACGAGCATACCGGTGAGATCACCTCCATCAAAGCAGATGGAAATGAAATTCTTCGTACTCCTGTTCATTTCAATATCACCCGTTACACGGACAATGACCGTGATCTGCTTGGTCACTGGATCGGTCGCTGCCATCTTCCTTCCTGCAAGCCCCACATCTTCTCCTGCGAAAAATCTGAAAAACACTATAAGTTCGAGGGTGTTCTTGCAGCGAACTGCCTGATGCCTGCTGCGGAGTTCACATTGGAGTACACAGTGGAAGGCAATCAGCTGACCATGGATATTGCATATAAACTGGCGGACTATGTGGAAAACTTCCCGCGCTTCGGAATTGAATTCGGCGTGGAAAAGGCACACTGCAACTTCTCCTATGTCGGTTTCGGCCCGATGGAAAGCTATGTAGATAAGCATGCAGCCTGCGAATACGGCTATTATGTAAGCTCCGCAGAAGAAAACTACGACAGAAAATACATCCGTCCGCAGGAATCCGGCAGCCATTATGCCTGCACTTATCTTGCGGTAAAGGAACTGTTCAAGGTGACTGCGGAAAAGCCCTTCTCCTGCTCCGTCAATCCGTTTACCACCGAACAGCTCAATGAATCTCTCCATTCCTTTGAACTGGAAGAGAATGATTTTGTGAATGTGTGCATTGACCTTGCAATGCGCGGTGTAGGTTCTCATTCGTGCGGTCCGATGCTCCCCGAAAAATACGAAATCCCGAGACAGGGGAAGAACACATTTACCTTTACATTCTGAAATTTTTAGAATGTGGTTTCGGCGCTGAATATAGAAATAAAGATCGGAGGCGCCGCTTTATAGGGTGTCTCCGATTTTCCGTTACAGGAGTTATACAATATAATTTTTTAGAAGGTGAATTTATGGATCCGATTTATGTAACCGGACATCGGAATCCGGATACCGATTCCATCGTAGCTGCGATCGCTTATGCGTCTCTGAGAAATGCGCTGGGAGATCGTGAGTATACCGCTGCCTGCCTTGGGCGTGTATCGGATGAGACCCAACTGGTTCTGAACCATTTCGGATTTGAGCCTCCGACGCTGATCTCGAATGTGTATACGCAGGTACAGGATCTGGACTTCGACAAGCCGCCGATTCTCAGTGCCGCTGTTACCGTTGACAGAGCATGGAATGAACTTCAGAAACGGAAAGAACTGCGGGCAATTCCCGTTGCAAACGATGACGGAACCCTGTCGGGTCTGATCTCCAGAGAAGACATTGCAAGCTATAATATGGAACTGAACAATTCCTGCATACTGGACAAAGTGCCGCTGTTCAATGTTCTGTCCGTACTGGAAGGCAAAGTCATCAACGAAGCGGGCGAATATCTGGATGCCGTGTCCGGTGAGGTCGTTCTTGCCATTCCCGAAAGCAGAAGAACCGCTGTATTTCCGGGAAGCGACTGTGTTGTAATCTGCGGGGATCAGCCCGATATGATCCGGCAGGCCTTGGAACAGAATGTAAACTGCATGATTCTCTGCCGGACAGAACTGGCACCCGAGCTGAAGAAAATCGAAACATCCACCTGTATCATCTATACCCCCTGTGATGCCTATAAGGCGACCAGACTCATTTTCCAGTCCACTCCGATCGGCAGAATCTGCACGACCAGGGATCTGGTATGCTTCCATCTGGCGGATCAGGTGGATCATGTAAAAGAAATGGTATTGAAATACAGAAAACCCTGTTATCCGATTCTGGACGAAAACAATAAGATTGTGGGAATCCTCACCCGATATCATCTGATGCGTCCGAGAAGAAAGCGTGTGGTACTTGTGGATCACAACGAAGCCACCCAATCGGTACCGGGACTTGAAGAAGCCGACATTCTTGAAATCATCGACCATCACCGTCTGGCGGATATTCAGACCACCAATCCCATTTTTGTCAGAAACGAACCGGTCGGTTCCACCAATACGATCATTGCCTCCATGTTCCAGGACAAGGGACTGATTCCGTCCGAAAAACTGGCGGGCATGATGGCTGCGGCAATTCTGTCGGATACCGTCATGTTCAAGTCGCCCACCTGTACCGTCCGGGATATCCGTACTGCGGAACGGATGGCGCGCATTGCCAATGTCTCTCTGGAGGAACTCGGAAGAAAGATCTTCTCCGAATCGGTGGAAGGAAAGACTGCAGAAGAACTCCTGTATACCGACTACAAGGAATTCCATATTGCAGGTCATGATCTGGCTGTATCCCAGGTTACCTGTCTGGACAGTGCGAGTATGCTTTCCAGAAAAGAGGAACTGCTCAAGCAGATGATGGCGATTTCGTATAAATCAGATGTTTCTCTGGTGATCCTGATGCTTACGGATGTGCTTCTGGAAGGCAGCTATCTGCTGTTTGTTGGAGATGATGATATTATCAGCCAGGCTTTTGATGTGTCTCCAAAGGATAATGAAGTATTTCTGCCGGAGGTAATGAGCCGCAAAAAGCAGGTTATCCCCAGTCTGTCGGCGTTGTGGGGGTAATAGAATAATTTTTGAAGATACAAGGGAATCTTTTGTAATTGTCGTAAAAGGAAAATAAAACAAGAATTTATTATAAATCAATATCCTTCGCCTGAATCAGCATCCGTTCGAGTTCCTTTGCCGCCGGACTGAGCGAAGTGTCCGTGCGTTTGACAATACAGATATAGCGGGGCGGGATTTCCCCGGCAAGATTCAGAACAAAGAAACTCTGCTGATCTTTTTCACTGCGCACGAACTCCTCCGGAACAAAGCCGATCCCGAGATCGTTTTTCACCATGGGGAGAATCTGATCGGCAGTGGCGGCTTCGATGTCCGTCCGGAGCGTCAGACCATAATCGGCAAAGAGTTTTGCGTAAAATTCATGGGTTTTTGTTTCCGCTCCCAGACATACGATAGGGTATTCCGCAAGTTCAGCGAAACTCACTTCACGATCCGCAAGAGCGGAAAACGAGCTTCCGCAGACCGCCGCTTCCCGGAACATTTTCACTGGCACGGTTTTCAGAATTTCCGAAGGATCAAGAGGCGTGGTGACGACCGCAATATCCACGATCCCGTTTTTCAGCGCGGCAATCGCCTGCGGGGTCGAGTGATTGCTGACCTTGATGCTGACACCGGGGTGGGCGGCCTTGTACTGCTTCAGTACGGGGAGCAGAAGACAGTGCAGCGCGGTTTCACTGGCACCGATTGACACAAGTCCGCTTCCGAGCGATTTGCTGAGTGCCAGTTCCTCTTCGCCGCGCTGGATATGCTCAAACGCCAGACGGATGTGGGCATACAGACGTTCGCCCTCCTCGGTCAGCTGAACGCCGCGGTTGGAGCGGACAAACAGGGTACAGCCGAGCGCGGACTCCAGATTTTTCACAGCCCGTGTCACATTGGGCTGATTGCTCAGCAGGACCTCCGCCGCCCGGGTAAAACTGCGGAACTTGGCAACATGATAAAATACACGGTAATAATCGTAACTGATCTGCATGACATGGAATCTCCGTTGATGTCAAAATGATATGCTGGATATGCTTAATATATATTTTACATATGAATCGTTTTGTATTATACTATAGGCACAGGCGGAAGTCAAGGCTGAGTCTGAAGTTTTATGGATGGAGCGTATCTATGTCCGCAATTTTTGAAACCGTTATGCTTGTATGTTTTGGTTTTTCGTGGCCGATCAGTGTTGTCAATAATTATCGTTCCCGCACGGCGAAAGGGATGAGTCCGTTTTTCATTCTGCTCATCATGTCGGGATATCTTGCCGGTATTACCGCGAAGATTCTCTCCGGGAATTATTCCTTCGTTCTGGCGGTGTATATTCTGAATCTTGTACTTGTAAGTTTGAATCTGCTGATCTATTTCCGGAATATCCGAATTGACCAGGAAAAATAAGATATAGAATCCGGTCTTTTGTTTGCTTGTCCTCATATCCTCATATAAAACTGCAAATCCCGCATTGGCGATCATCGAGTCGTCTGTGCGGGATTTGCAGTTTGTGCGGAATATACTATATGGAAGGAAAAAGTGAAAAATCTCGCTTGTCGGAGATTTTCCACTTTTGTTTGTCGATTAGCCAAGTCTTGCTTCGAGAGCAGCGAGTTCTTCGTGAAGTTCAGCGGGAACTCTGTCGCCGATCTGAGCGTAGAATGCCTTGATGTTTTCAACATCTTCCTTCCAGCTTTCAACGTCAACGGAGAGGAGGTCGCGG
>JBGVOJ010000479.1:0-2476 GCA_045126415.1 Eubacteriales bacterium
CCGCGACCTCCTCTCCGTTGACGTTGAAAGCTGGAAGGAAGATGTTGAAAACATCAAGGCATTCTACGCTCAGATCGGCGACAGAGTTCCCGCTGAACTTCACGAAGAACTCGCTGCTCTCGAAGCAAGACTTGGCTAATCAAATAGAGTTTTTCGCAGGGAGGAATTTTTCGAGAAAAGTTCCTCCCTGCACCCTCCTCAAAAGCTTTTAAACTGGGGAGGGGATTTTTGTTTGTGCGAATTTTTTGTATTGATTCTGCGAGGGAAGTATGGTATAATTCAATGTAGAATTTTATTGTCCGAAAGGTTTCTCTATGGCGGATTACAGCAATTCTTCATCGGTATTTGTACGCCGGTGTGAGGATTATA
This sequence comes from Eubacteriales bacterium, assembly GCA_045126415.1. Lineage (GTDB taxonomy): Bacteria > Bacillota > Clostridia > Oscillospirales > CAG-272 > UMGS1696. The sequence continues at coordinate 370 of JBGVOJ010000479.1, forward strand.
ACGAAGAAAAACTTTACCTTGTATTGAAGGAATCCTTCGACAGCCTCGGAATTGACAATACGATGTTTGACGGAAAAAAGGTTCTGCTTAAGCCGAATCTCGTCATGGCAAAGCAGCCCGACGCGGCGGCGACCACCCATCCGACGTTCGCCAGAGCGGCGGCACGGCTTGTACTGGAGCTTGGAGCGGAATCCGTAACGCTTGCGGACAGCCCGGGCGGTCCGTTCAACGATACGTACGTTTCGGTTGTGTACAATACCTGCGGGATGAAAGCGGCGGCTGCGGATGACCTGTTTACCCTGAATAAGAATTTCGGATTTTCCGAAGTTCACACCTCCGGTGTAAAGCTGAAAACGATGAACGTGCTCGACGCGGTTCTGCAGGCGGACGTGATTCTCGATCTGTGCCGGCTCAAGACACACTCGCTGACCGGAATGAGCTGCGCGGTGAAGAATCTGTTCGGCGTGATTCCCGGTGTGGAAAAGTTCCAGATGCACTCGAATTTCCCCGAAGTCGGAAATTTCTCCGAAATGCTGGTGGATCTCGCACAGTACGTGACGCAGAACAAAGATTTTGTCGCGATCTGTGACGCGATTGTCTCCATGGAAGGAAACGGACCGTCCCACGGGATTCCGAAAAAGACCGGCATGGTGCTGGTTTCGAAGTCACCGTTCTCCCTCGATGTGATCGGCGAACGGATCATGTTCGGTGAGAAAACAGACGACACGGCGGTCATCCGTCATCTCGATATTGCCTCCGGACGCGGAATCATGCCGCGGAACTGGCAGGACATTGAAGTCCTCGGCGATACGGATTACGAAGTCTTTGATTTTGCGCCGCCGGACACCGGTGCGGGCTATCTTCTGCGGAATCTGCCGAACTTCCTCGGCGGAAAGCTGGTAGACACCTTCAGTGCACGTCCGGTCATCAACGAGAAAAAGTGCGTGGGATGCGGACGGTGCGCGGACTCCTGCCCGAAGAAAACCATCCGTCTCGGACGACGCGGCGAAAAAGGAAAAAAGATCGCCATTATCCTCCGCGAAGACTGCATCAAATGCTACTGCTGTCAGGAACTGTGCCCGATCGGGGCGGTTGACACAAAGCAGAATTTTCTCATCAAACTGATCCATTAAATACATACAACAGGTACGACCAATGATCCTTACGAAAACCATCAAATCCTACGCGAAAATCAATCTTTATCTGAACGTCGGCGCGAAGCGTCCGGACGGATATCACGATGTGGAAAGCGTAATGCAGCAGGTGACTCTGTTCGACTACGTGACTGTCCTGCGTGATACGGATACGACCGAGCGCGGCGTACGCATCACCTGTACCGACCGTCTGGTTCCCTCGGACGACCGGAACATCGCGGCAAAATGCGCCATGGCGTTCCTTGACAAATACGGCATCGACAGCGAAGTTTCCGTCAGCATCGACAAGCGGATTCCCGTTGCCGCGGGTCTTGCGGGCGGTTCCACGGACGGTGCGGCGGTTCTGGCGATCATGAACTCCCTCTTTGACGTGAACGCACCCGTGGAGGAACTTTGCGCCATTGCGGCAAAGCTCGGTGCGGATATCCCCTTCTGCCTGATCGGCGGAACCTGTACGGCATCGGGGATCGGCGAAATCCTGACCCCCGTGAAGACGCCGGAACTTCCCTATCACATCCTCATCTGCAACGCCGGACATGGAGTCTCCACGCCGGAAGCCTATGCAAAACTGGATGAAATGCCCGACGATACCATACGTTCCATCGATGATGTGCTGGAACCGCTGAAAAACGGCGAAATGCCGCAGAATCTGTACAATTCCTTCGAACGTGTCATCCTCCCGATGCACCCGGAAGCGTCGCAGATCAAACGCGACATGCTCGCGCTCGGTGCCGACCGCGCGATGATGAGCGGAAGCGGTCCGTCCGTCTTCGGACTGTTCCACGATGCAGAAACCCGTGACCGCGCGAAAGCCGCATTCGACATGAAAGGCATTCTCGCCATGCCGTGCGAACCCATCATGAAAAAAATCAAGTAATTCCAAATCACTTTTCCAGAATAAAATTTTTTGAAAGGGGTTCGGAGAAAACTTTTTTATAAAAAAGTTTTCTCCG
>JBGVOJ010000480.1:0-1754 GCA_045126415.1 Eubacteriales bacterium
CCGATGGCATCAGCCGGACAGGAGACGGCACAGGTTCCGCAGTTTATACAGAGATCCGATTCCGGCGGAAGAAACGGAGTGTTTTGGAAGGGTTTGTAGGTACTGTGTATGCCGGGAACGCTCAGAGGTGCGGCGACAGGATGTTCGAGACGTTCACGGATCTTTGCACCGAAAGCGGTAAGTTCTTCCCTGTCTTCCGCATCCGGACGGCCAGTTCCGAATTCCCGGAGGATCGAATGTTCGGCAATTGCAGCTGCCGCAGCAATACAGACGAAGCCGCACGCCTCCAGAACATCCTGCAGTTCACTGAGGGTATCTTCGTAGGCACGGTTGCCGTAGACACAGAGCAGGATCACTCTGGCACCGTTTCCGTGAATTCTGCGGAGACGTTCAGCAGATATGGTGGGGATTCTGCCGCCGAATGACGGAACGGCAACAAGACAGACATCCTCGGCAGAGAGCGTGATCTCTTGAATATCTGTGAGAAGGTCGATAGTATTCCAGTTGTGTGCGATGCCCGCAGCGAGGATCTCTGCAACTCTGGCAGTACCTCCCGTGGGACTGAAAGTGATAAGTATATGTGTCATGTCTGCTTCTCCGATGGCTGTGAATTATATTTGTTGCAATAAGTATAGCACGTTGGATTCCGTAAATCAAGAAGCTGCCGAAGATCGCAGAAAATCTTTAATGTTTGAGAAACATTATTTATTGCAGAGTTAAAAACTAAAAAATTCACCTGTACGGGTGACATTATGATCTTTGTGTATTGAAAACCCCCGGATTTTGTTGTATACTCTTATCAGTGAAATTGATTTTTTGCAGATAGTGCAAAAATATATGTATCATCTGTGAAGCCTGCAAAGGAGGAAATGATTATGTATACAGCAAAACCGACAAAGGAACAGCTGGCGTGGCAGGATATGGAACTGGGTGTTATCATCCATTATTGTATGGAAATATACCGTCCCGAACTGGGCGGAGACTGGTATAAAACCAATGTGGTCCGGACAGAGCTTGCTCCGGATACGATTCATCCCGCGAAGCTGGAGCCGGAACAGTGGGTACGCAGTGCTGCGGAACTGGGGGCAAAATATGCGGTTCTTGTGACCAATCACTGTACCGGTTTTTCACTTTGGAACACAAAGGTAAATGATTTTTCCATTGCCTCTACGGACTGGCGCGGAGGCGATGGTGACATCTGCCGGGAATTTATCGAAGCCTGCAGAAAATACGGTCTGCGTCCCGGATTCTACTATTCCACCGGCTGCAACGGCTATTACAACATCAATGACGGCTGGAAGTGGGATTACAAATCCGATTACTATCAGGAATACGTGCGGAATGTGGAGGCACAGGTGACGGAACTCTGGACGGAATACGGCGAGTTGTTCGAAATCTGGTTCGACGGCGGGATCATTCCGCCGGAAAAGGGCGGTCCTGACCTGACACCGATCCTGCGCAAATACCAGCCGCAGGCGATCTGCTTCCAGGGACCGAGAGATTTTGCGCATAACATCCGCTGGGTCGGCAATGAAGACGGTCTGGCCCCGGAAAACTGCTGGGCGACCACCAATGCAGGGGAAGCACGGTATGACGGTACGATACCGGACGAAAAAGCCGGTGTGGGAGATCCGGACGGGAAATATTATTGGCCGGCGGAAACCGATATGCCGAACCGTACCCATGCAGCATTCGGCGGTGGTTGGGGATGGAAAGCCGGACAGGAACATCTGCTGTATACGCCGGAACAGCTT
>JBGVOJ010000481.1:0-1529 GCA_045126415.1 Eubacteriales bacterium
CGGGGAGCGAAGCCCCGTGAAGTCGCTCCACTATTCCTGATGATTTTTATGACTATATGGCTACAGGTCTAACAAATTTAAACTGCACGTTATTTAAAATTCCTCCCTTTTTCCCCTTCCATATCATATCAGCCTCACAAACCGGCTGCCGCAGTCCAAAGTTTTTGCGGAGCTTTTTACAAAAAGCGACCGTATCCCCTGAACGCAAAATCCCTACTTTCTCCACTTGATATTTTATAGAAAAACTCTTGAAAAAACCACCACAATGTTGTATAATTAATCCAAATTCAGGTGCGGAGAAACGAAAAAATCCGCACGAAATGGAGGATAACTATGGATAAAGTTCGTTTTGGTGTAGTCGGGCTCGGTAATATGGGTTCCGGACACGTGAACAACCTGTTTGCGGGGAAGATTCCCGGCGCGGTTCTGACGGCTGTGTGCGATATCAAGCCGGAAAGACTGGAATGGGCGCGCGGCGTATGCGGGGATTCTGTTAAGTATTTTGCTGATTCTCATGAGATGATCACGAGCGGCGAAATTGACGCGATCATGATTGCTACCCCGCACTACTTCCACCCGACCATCGGTATTGACGCGTTCGAAAACGGAATCAATGTGCTTTCCGAAAAGCCGATTGGCGTTTATACCAAGAAGATTCATGAATTTATGGACGCAGCGAAGAAGAGCGGCAAGGCGTTCGGAATCATGTACAACCAGCGCACCGACCACTTCTATCAGAAGATGCGCGAAATGGTGCAGGGCGGTGAGCTCGGCGAACTCAAGAGATGCGTTTGGATCATCACCGACTGGTACCGTACCCAGGCGTACTATAACAGCGGCGGATGGCGTGCAACCTGGTCCGGCGAAGGCGGCGGCGTTCTCATGAACCAGTGCCCGCACAACATCGACCTGTGGCAGTGGATTTTCGGCATGCCGAGCGCAATTTATGCGAACTGCGAATTCGGTAAGTACCACGACATCGAAGTCGAAGACGACGTAACCGCAATGGCAAAGTATCCGAACGGCGCGACCGGCGTGTTCATCACCACCACCGGCGAATATCCCGGAACCAACCGTCTCGAAATCACCGGTTCCAAGGGTAAGCTCGTTTACGAACGCGGCCACCTCATGTACACCAAGCTCGAAGTGGACGAACGTGAATTTACCTTCGGTTCCTCTCAGGGCTTTGCTTCCATTCCTTCCAAGACTGTGGAAATCGAAATTCCCGAAGGACACGGCGAACAGCACGTCGGTATCCTCAAGAACTTCACCAACCACCTCCTCTACGGCGAAGAACTCCTCGCGCCCGGTTACGAAGGCATCAACGGCCTCTCCATCGCCAACGCAATGGTTCTCTCCACGTGGAAGAACGACTGGGTTGAACTCCCGAACGACGGCGAAGAATTCTGGGCAGCGCTCCAGGAAAAAATCAAGACTTCCCGCAACAAGGAAGACGCCGGTATCGTATTCGACACCGAAGGGACTTATGGGAATAAGTAATTGAAGAAAAAATGTGGGGGTAAAGTTTT
>JBGVOJ010000482.1:0-8515 GCA_045126415.1 Eubacteriales bacterium
GCCTGTTCTTCAGAAGGCGCAGGACATCTACGGTTATCTTCCGGAAGAAGTACAGCGTCACATTGCAAAGGGTCTTGATGTTCCGTACTCCGAAGTATTCGGTGTTGTAACCTTCTACGCTCAGTTCCTTCTCAATCCGAAGGGCGCACATCCGGTAGCTGTATGTCTTGGTACTGCCTGCTACGTTAAGGGTTCCGGTCTCCTTATGGATAAGCTCGAAACTCTCCTCGGCATCGGCAACGGCGGCATCACTGAAGACCTCAAGTTCAGCCTTGACGCAACCAGATGCATCGGTGCGTGCGGTCTTGCTCCCGTACTGACCATCGGCGAAGACGTTTACGGCCGTCTCGAACCCAACATGCTCGAAGGCATTCTCAAGAAGTATCAGTAATTCGCAACTCTAAACGAAACTCACGCATAAACATGATTTTCCTGCCGTATGTGCGGCAGATTGGTGGGTAATATGAAAATATGTGAAATCAAAGATTTGCTCGGTGCTGAGGTGCTGTGCGGCGAAGAACTTCTGGAACATGATGTTGCGTCCGCCTGCTGCAGCGATATGATGAGCGATGTGCTGGCCTACGTCAAGGACCAGGGGGTGCTCGTGACGGGTCTTGTCAATCCGCAGGTCATCCGTACGGCCAATATGATGGATATGGTCTGCATCGTGTTCGTCCGCAACAAGGAACCGAGCGAAGCCATGCTCGACCTTGCCAGAGACTTCGGTCTTGTGGTCATGCGGTCGTCCCTGCGTGCTTTCGAAGCCTGCGGACGCCTGTATGAAGGCGGTCTCGGCGGAAAACTGGGGGATGCACATGTCTGATATCCTCAATTTCCACTTCGACGTAGACGGTGAAAACTTTTCCTCCGCAGGCGAAGCATCCGTGGTTGTGAAAAAGAAACTCCGCCAGCTTGGATTTCCCCCCGATATCATACGCCGTGTTTCCATTGCCATGTACGAAGGGGAAATCAATATGGTAATCCATGCGAACGGCGGAGATGCGGATGTCACCGTTGACGACGACTATATCACGATTGTGCTCAAGGATACCGGCCCCGGCATCCCGGATGTGAGTCTGGCGATGCAGGAAGGTTACTCCACCGCGAGAGAAAGTATCCGCGCACTCGGGTTCGGTGCCGGTATGGGGCTTCCGAACATGAAAAAATACACCGATTCCATGGAAATCGACACCACCGTCGGCGTCGGCACGACGATCACTATGAAAATTGCGCTGAACAACTGACCGGTGTCAGCCCAAAAAAATTTAGCACGGAGGACTTATGAAGGATTACAAACATTCGGTCTCGCTGGACGTGAGTAAGTGCAAGGGGTGTACAACCTGCCTGAAACGCTGTCCGACCGAAGCGATTCGTATACGCGACGGACACGCTGTGATCTCTTCCGCTCGCTGTATCGACTGCGGAGAGTGTATCAAAGTCTGTCCGTACAAAGCCAAAAAAGCTACGCACGACCCCCTGTCGTGCATAGGCGATTACAAATATACCGTTGCGCTCCCAGCTCCGTCCCTGTACGGACAGTTTGACAACATGGACAACATCGGCTACATTATCCGCGGTCTCCGCGATATGGGGTTTGATGATGTCTTCGAAGTTGCCTGTGCCGCCGAACTCGTTTCCGCGTACACCCGACTGTACATAAAACGGAACAATATCCCCAAGCCCGTTATCAGCTCCGCCTGCCCTGCGATCACGCGTCTCATCAGCATGAACTATCCGATGCTCTGCGAGAACATCATGCCGATCCTGCCGCCGGTCGACATCGCGGCTCACCTTGCCCGCGAAAAGGCAAAGCGCGAACATCCGGAACTGGCCGATGAGGATATCGGTATCATCTTTATCTCTCCCTGTCCCGCGAAAGTCAGCTATGTCAAGAATGACTTTGCGGAAGGTCGGAACTATATTGATGCTACCATTTCGGTGCGCGACGTATACTTTGAACTGATCGATACAATGAAGCGGCGTCAGGACGAACCCCTCGAATCCACCGAATCCGGCATGGTCGGCATCGGCTGGGCCTCCACGGGCGGAGAATCCACGGCGATCTTCAACGAACGGTATCTCGCTGCGTCCGGGATCGAAAACTGCATCCGCGTTCTCGACCAGATCGACAACGAAGATATCACCAGCCTTGATTTTGTGGAACTCAACGCCTGCTCCGGCGGCTGTGTCGGCGGTGCCATGACGGTCGCAAACCCGTACATCGCACAGGCAAGACTCCAGATTCTCAAGCGCTACCTTCCGGTTTCCCCGAACCGTCCTGTCGGTGAACGGATTCCGGATGAATACTACAACGAAAATGAAGTGGAATACAACCCCTACAACCTCCTCTCCGAAGACCGTCAGACGGCACTCCGCATGATGGCCGACATTGAATCGATCACGGAAGGTCTTCCGAAGCTCGACTGCGGCTCCTGCGGCGCACCGACCTGCATGGCGTTTGCCGAGGATATCGTCAAAGGGGAAACGTCCGCCGACGAATGTACCGTCATCATGCGGATGCTGTTCCACGAGTACCTTGAACAGCACAAGGAAAAAGACAAAGAACAGGAAGTACTCCGGAAAATTTCCGCCATCAAGGACGGAAAAAATCAAAAAACGACGGATGAATGATGAAAGGGAGACGGACTATGAAACTCTCCGAACTCTGTGAAAAACTTTCCCTGACCGTGATCGCCGGGAACACCGATGCGGCGTTTGACGGGGTGTACGCGGGCGACCTGCTCAGCCGGGCGATGAGCCATGTGGAAGCGGATAATCTGTGGATCACCATTATGTCGAACATCAACGTCATCGCGGTGGCAAGCCTCACCGAAGCCGCTGCCGTACTCCTCGCGGAAGACGTGGAACTCGTTCCCGAAGCGCTTGACGCGGCACGGGACAAAGACATCACCGTTCTTTCGTCTCCTCTGACCGTTTACGAACTCTGTGTGAAGATCGGTGAACTTGCGTCATGACGGAGTATCGTTGTGACCTTCATATCCATTCCTGCCTTTCCCCCTGCGGCGACGACGAAATGACCCCCGCGAACATCGTGGGCATGGCGGTTGTCAACGGTCTTCAGATCGTTGCGCTGACCGACCACAATTCGTCGAAAAACTGCCCCGCGTTCTTCGCGCAGGCGAAGGCGTACGGCATCGTTCCCATCCCCGGCATGGAGCTGACCACCGGTGAAGATATTCACGTGGTGTGCCTGTTCCGGACGCTGGAAGACGCGATGGAGTTCGAACGCATCGTGGAAAGCCACCGGATGCTTATTCCGAACGAACCCGAAACTTTCGGGCACCAGTACATCATGGACGAGAACGATGAAGTCATCGGCGAGGAGGAATGCCTCCTCATCAATGCTACCGATCTGTTCCTCGAAGATGCGTATGAACTGGTGAAAAGTCTCGGCGGTGTCTGCTATCCGGCGCACATCGACCGGATGTCGAACGGCGTGATCGCGATGCTCGGTACGTTCCCGGAAGAACCGAAGTTCACCGCTTATGAGCTGAACGATGCGGAATCCGAGGCGGAATACCGCGAAAAATATCCGATCATTGCGGATCTTGTCCACACGGTTTCCTCCGATGCCCATTATCTCTGGGACATCGCGGAAGAAGGGTTCGTCATCTCCATCGACGACGAACCGTATTCCTCGGCTCTCGTGAGGAACAAGCTGATCGATTATCTGTCCGGAAAATAAGAGTATTTCTGTAAGATTCCTGTATTTGATACCACCAATCCCTTTTTAAAGTTTTTTGAAAGGGGTTTTGGGAAAACTTTTTTTCAAAAAAAGTTTTCCACAAGAAAAATTATTTTATCCACGGGAGGTGCGTCTATGGACGAGCTGTCACTTTACGTTTTGGACATTACTATGAATTCCGTGCGCGCGGGTGCGACCGATATTTCGATCACTCTCGAGGAAGATGCGGAATGGCTTACGCTTACCGTGTCCGATAACGGCTGCGGGATGACGGAAGAGCAGGTGAAGCGTCTCGACGACCCGTTCTTTACCACGCGTACCACCCGAAAAGTCGGTCTCGGCATCCCGTTTCTCAAAATGCTCGCCGAAATGACGGAAGGGTACGTGAAAATCACGTCCGTTTCGGAAAAGGTGAGCGAGGACCACGGTACGACGACGCAGGCAAAATTCGGCAAGAACCACATCGACTTCATTCCGATGGGTGACATCGTCGAAACGGTGAAGACACTGATCCAGGGTTCCCCGGACGTCAACTTTACCTTCGATCACATCATGCCGGACAGAGAGGTTCACCTCTCCTGTGCGGAACTGAAGGAGATCCTCGGCGACGAAATCTCCCTCGCGGAACCGGAAATTCTCATGTGGATCGGCGAATTCCTGAACGAGCAGTATGCCGGGGCGGAATAATCCCGTTTCCATCGCTTACTCTATAACCAACTTGAAAGGATTATATATTATGAAGTCCATTGAAGAACTCAAGGCGATTAAGGCAAAAATGGCGGACAAGGTAGCCGTCCGCAACACTACCGGCGACACCCGCATCGTTGTCGGTATGGCAACCTGCGGTATCGCAGCAGGCGCACGTCCGGTTCTCAACGCTTTCGTTGAAGGTATCACCGCGGCTGGTCTTGCTGACACCGTTGCCGTTACCCAGACCGGCTGTATCGGTATCTGCCAGTACGAACCCGTTGTTGAAGTATACACCAAGGATCAGGAAAAGGTTACTTACGTCAAGATGACCGCGGAACGTGCCAAGGAAGTTATCGAAAAGCACATCAAGGGCGGCGAAGTTGTTACTGAATACACCATCGGCGCAGCTAAGATTTAACATTTAGGAGGAATAAACTACTATGATTCGTTCTCATGTACTGGTGTGCGGCGGTACCGGTTGTACATCTTCCGGCAGCCAGGCCATCCTTGCAAAGCTCGAAGAAGAACTCAAACTGAAGGGTCTTGAAGACGAAATCAAGCTCGTACAGACCGGTTGTTTCGGTCTCTGTGCTCTCGGCCCGATCATGATCGTATATCCGGAAGGCACCTTCTACTCTCAGGTTACTCCCGAAGACGTTCCGGAAATCGTAGAAGAACACCTCCTCAAGGGTCGTCTCGTTGAACGTCTCGTTTACAACGATACCGGTGCTGAAAAGAAGGAAGATATTGCTCCTTCCCTCAACGACACCACCTTCTACAAGAAGCAGAAGAGAGTTGCTCTCCGTAACTGCGGTGTTATCAACCCCGAAAATATCGAAGAATATATCGCAAGAGACGGTTACTTCGCACTCGCGAAGGTTGTCGGCGAAATGACTCCCGATGACGTTATCAAGGTAATCAACGACTCCGGTCTTCGCGGACGTGGGGGCGGCGGCTTCCCGACCGGTCGTAAGTGGTCCTTCGCAAAGGCTTCCGTTTCCGACAAGAAGTACGTAGTATGTAACGCCGACGAAGGTGACCCGGGTGCATTCATGGACCGTTCCGTCCTCGAAGGTGACCCGCACGCCCTCATCGAAGCAATGGCAATCGCAGCATACGCTATCGGTGCTGACGAAGGTTGGGTATACGTTCGTGCGGAATATCCGATCGCTGTAAGAAGACTCCAGATCGCAATCGATCAGGCTCGTGAATACGGCCTCCTCGGCGAAAACATCTTCGGTTCCGGCTTCAACTTCGACCTTCACATCCGTCTCGGCGCAGGTGCGTTCGTATGCGGTGAAGAAACCGCTCTCCTTACCTCCATCGAAGGTAACCGCGGTGAACCCCGTACCCGTCCTCCGTTCCCGGCAGTCAAGGGTCTCTGGGGCAAGCCTACCATCGTAAACAACGTTGAAACCTACGCAAACATCGCGCAGATCATCCTCAACGGCGCAGAATGGTTCGCTTCCATGGGTACCGAAACCTCCAAGGGTACCAAGGTATTCGCTCTCGGCGGTAAGATCACCAACACCGGTCTCGTAGAAATCCCGATGGGTACTACTCTCCGTGAAGTTGTTGAAGAAATCGGCGGCGGCGTTCCGAACGGCAAGAAGTTCAAGGCTGCTCAGACCGGTGGTCCTTCCGGCGGCTGCATCCCGGCTTCCCTCATCGACACTCCTATCGACTATGACAACCTCATCAAGATCGGTTCCATGATGGGTTCCGGCGGTCTCATCGTTATGGACGAAGACTCCTGTATGGTTGACATCGCCAAGTTCTTCCTGGAATTCACCGTTGACGAATCCTGCGGTAAGTGCGCACCGTGTCGTATCGGTACCGTTCGCCTCCTCGAAATCCTCAACAAGATCACCGACGGCAACGGCGAAATGGAAGACCTCGACAAGCTCGAAGAACTCGCAAACTACATCAAGTCCGCGTCCCTCTGCGGTCTCGGTCAGACGGCTCCGAACCCGGTTATCTCCACTCTCCGTTACTTCCGTGACGAATACATCGCTCACATCGTGGACAAGAAGTGCCCGGCAGGCGTATGTAAGAAGCTCCTCTCCTACGAAATCATTGCTGACAAGTGTAAGGGCTGTACTCTCTGCTCCAGAGTTTGTCCCGCAGGCGCAATCACCGGTAAGGTTAAGGAAGCTCACGTTATCGACAAGACGAAGTGCGTAAAGTGCGGTGCTTGTATCGAAAAGTGTAAGTTCGGTGCTATCATTAAGAAATAATTGAAAGGGTCGGAAAACTATTATGGATATGATTAAAGTTAAGATAAATGGCGTGGAATATTCCGTACCGGCTGGCATCACCGTTCTCGAAGCCTGCCAGTATGCGAATATCGACATCCCGACGCTCTGCTACCTCAAGGACATCAACGAAATCGGCGCATGCCGTCTCTGCCTTGTTGAAGTTACCGGCGCAAGAGGTCTCGTTACCGCCTGCGTATACCCGGTAGCGGATGGTATGGAAATCCAGACCAACACCGCGAAGATCCGTGCTGCAAGAAAGACCAACCTCGAACTCGTTCTTTCCGCACACGAAAAGAAGTGTCTCTCCTGCATCCGTTCCACCACCTGCGAACTCCAGAAGCTCGCTCAGGAATACAAGGCTGACGAAGACCGCTTTGTATACGGTGCAAAGGACGAAAAGGTATCCCTCGACACCTCTTCCGTTTCCATCATCCGTGACAACAACAAGTGTATCCTCTGCCGTCGCTGCATTGGTGCATGTAACAACCAGGGCATCGGCGCGATCGGTGCAGTAAACCGCGGTTACGACACCATGGTAGCATGCGCGTTCGAAAAGGACCTCGCAGAAACCTCCTGTATCAACTGTGGTCAGTGCGTTGTAGCATGTCCCGTTGGCGCGCTCTATGAAAAGGACGACACCCAGAAGATCCTCGAAGCGATCGGCGATCCCACCAAGCATGTTGCGATCTGCTGCGCACCTTCCGTTCGTGCTACCATCGGCGAATGCTTCGGCAACGCTCCCGGAACCGACGTGGAAGGCAAGATGGTTGCAGCGCTCAAGAAGCTCGGCTTCGACGGCGTATACGACATGAACTTCACCGCTGACCTTACCATCATGGAAGAAGCTACCGAATTCCTCGGCAGAGTAAAGAACGGCGGCCCGCTCCCGCTCATCACTTCCTGTTCTCCCGGATGGGTTAAGTACTGCGAACACTACTTCCCGGAAATGACCGAAAATCTTTCCACCTGCAAGTCTCCTCAGCAGATGTTCGGCGCGATCTACAAGACCTATTTCGCAGAAAAGCTCGGTCTCGATCCCAAGGATATCGTATTCGTATCCGCTATTCCGTGTACTGCTAAGAAGTTCGAAGTATCCCGCGACGGTCAGGATGTAGACGGTATGCCCGGTGTTGACATTGCAGTTACCACTCGCGAACTCGGCAGAATGATCGAACAGGCCGGCATCAAGTTCAACGATCTCGCTGACGAAGCATTCGACCAGCCGATCGACGTTGGTACCGGTGCAGGCGCGATCTTCGGTGCTACCGGTGGTGTTATGGAAGCTGCTCTCCGTACCGCTGCAGAAGTTATCGAAGGCAAGCCGCTCGAATCCGTTGACTTCAACGAAGTTCGTGGTACCGAAGGTATCAAGTTCGCTGCATACAAGCTCGGCGACATCGAACTCAAGGTTGCTGTTTGCTCCGGCACCGCAAACGCGAACAAGCTCCTCAAGGGTGTTCAGGACGGTACTTACGACGTTCAGTTCATCGAAATCATGGCTTGTCCCGGCGGCTGCGTAAACGGCGGTGGTCAGCCCGTTCAGCCCGCATCCGTTCGCAACACGATGGATCTCAAGACTCTCCGTGCTTCCGTCCTCTACAAGGCAGACGCTGAAAAGCTCGAGTACAGAAAGTCCCACGAAAATCCGATCGTTAAGAAGGTATACGAAGAATTCCTCGGCGAACCTAACTCCCACAAGGCTCACGAGCTTCTCCATACCCATTACGTAAAGCGCGGTCTGTAATTCTATATGACTCTCTTTTAGGGGGATCCGTTCTGGATCCCCCCTTTTTTCTATAGTGGGGGAGGAAATGCAGGGGTGGTGTTCGGGGGAAACGGTCGCTTTTTGAAAAAAGCTCCG
>JBGVOJ010000483.1:0-1764 GCA_045126415.1 Eubacteriales bacterium
TGACACGAAGTTCCGCTTTCGCAAAGTCGATATCTTTCCATTCCAGTGCCAGTAATTCTCCGATTCGCAATCCAGTGTAGAGACAGATTATGATGCCTTTCATCTTCTCACGACGATCTGCCAGTACCGCCTGTTCGATGATCTTTTGTTCTGCCGGTGAGAAACATTCCACCTGCTTTTCTTTCGTTTTCGGACGCTTCAGCTTATTCATCTCATATACGTCTGTGAATCCCAGCAAGTGCGCCGTAGACATTGATCCCTGAATAACCGTGATGATGGAATTCACGGAATTGGCGGACAAACCTTTGCCGGTTTTCAGGTTCCCGTTCTGTGTCAGTTCGGTAATGAATCGCTGTACCACAATAGGTGTCAGGTCATTCAATTCATACTCTCCGAGATTCGGGAGCAGGTGATGAGTGATAATATCGGAATATCTTCCGTAGGTTTTATCTTTGGCGGACGGCTTCACATAGTTGGTCAGCCAATCTGCCAGCCAGTCTTTGTATAACATATTTCATCCTTTCGCTTTTTTCTATAGTATTGCCGGAAAATCAAAAGAGCCGAACATTTTCACCCGTTCGACTCTTTCTTTAACGTCAATAGTATTGGTTTACCACATACTGCATTTTGCCTGCCGCCATATCCATTATATCATTTTATACAGTTTTTTTCAATCCCACAGTCACTTGCAGATATACACATTACTCGTCTTCCCCCCATTCTTCCGCCTGCGGTTTTCCTTCACCACATATCCTTTTTTCACAAGTTCCTCAATCGCCCGCTTGACCGTGGAAACACTGCACTTGTTATCCAGCGCAATCGTCCGGTGCGAGGGGAAACAGTTTTCATGCTTCCCCTGCCGATCGTGCAGATAACGGTAAATTGTCACCGCCTTGGACGAAACCTCATCCCGGTATATCATCTCAAACTCCCTCATCGTATATCGCTCCTTCTTCATCATGAATAACTTCTTCGTCTATAACCACACCGCCGCCCGTATCATCGTCTTTGGTCCTGCCGTTCTGGTGCGGTTTCTGGAATCTCTGAATCTTTTCCTTATGATGCGGTTTAGCCGCAGATTCATTTTCTTCTGTTTTCTTGGACGGATAGATTTCCTCCATCTTCTTCTGCAGATCCTCTTTCCGTGCATACGCCACAATCCGATTCCCCTTGTCCGGCACATCGTACAGCTCATCCGGAAAGACAATCCCCCATTCAAAAAACAGCTTCAGTTTCACCTGCATCGGATACGCGCCGGTCTTGGTCACCACGAACGTACCTTTCGGCAGGCTTTTCAATTCATCCGGAGTCATCAACGCCCTCTCAATCATCTGTAAAGATTGGGAGGGATCGTTTTTTCCTCGGCTGATGGAACCGGACTGCACCGTTCGTGTACCGAGGGATTTCGACAACCGTTCCGCCGATTCACTGTTGGGAGCAAAACCGCCGAACACCGTGAGCTGGGTATTGTCTATGATGATTTCTTCACCCTCTCTGCCGTAGTTTTTCGTGAGCTGTGCGAAGGACTGGATGATCGCCACGATACTGCAACGCCGGGAACGGGATGCCGAGAACATGACTTCCGCATCACTGATCTTAGGGATCGTACCGAATTCATCCATATACATCATCACACGGTTCGGCAGCTTCCCACCGTGTTCATCGGCGACGGCGAGAATTTCTCTGTATAACTGCTGGACGATCAGCGACACCATAAAATGCTTGCTGTTGTCTTCTTCGGGAAGCACGATGAAGATGGCGGAT
>JBGVOJ010000484.1:0-3480 GCA_045126415.1 Eubacteriales bacterium
TGCGGTGTTATACGAAACGTAGCTGAATTGTAACGCGACGTACGATATCCCGGAGACGGAAGGGGTCTGTGCTGAACGGGGAGCGAAGCCCCGTGAAGTCGCTCCACCCTTCCTGATGATTTTTATGACTTCATGGCTACAGGTCTAACAAATTTAAGCCGTACTCCACTGAAAATTCCTCCTTTTCCCCCTTCTATATCATATCAACTACACAATCCGGCTACAACAGTCCAAAGTTTTTGCGGAGCTTTTTTCAAAAAGCGACCGTTCCCCCTTTCCTAACAATCTGCACTTTTTTCCCCTAAAGCATTGCTAAAACGCTCGATTTACGCTATAATAAGCAATAATGAAGAAAAGTATCGGAGAACCACAGATGAAATCCCCCAAGACCGTGTTCGTATGCAGTGAATGCGATTACCAGAGTTCGAAATGGCTCGGCAAATGCCCGCAGTGCAATGCGTGGAATACCTTTGTTGAGGAGACTTACGCTGCGCCCGCAAAGGCTTCGGCGGCGAATTCGCCCACGCGTGCGGCGGCATCCACACCGGAGCAGAGCAGGGCGGTGAAGTTTGACGAGTTTGAGATTCCCGAATATCTGCGGCACAGTACGGGGATCGGGGAGCTTGACCGTGTGCTCGGCGGCGGACTTGTGGAAGGTTCGGTCATTCTGCTTGCCGGGGAACCGGGGATCGGGAAGTCCACGCTGCTCATGCAGCTCTGCGGACAGCTCGGGAATTCGTGTAAGGTTCTGTATGCGTCCGGGGAGGAATCCAAAGGTCAGCTCAAGATGCGCGCCGACCGGCTGGAAGTGAACGCGGAATTCCTCTACGTCCAGACCGAGACGAACATCGCGCATATTCTTGCCGAGTACGACAAAATCAAGCCCGATATCGTCATTGTCGACTCCATCCAGACGATTTACTCCGACGACCTTACCTCCACCGCGGGAAGCGTCACGCAGGTGCGCGAATGTTCGTCCCTGCTCATCAACCGTGCGAAAACGGACGGCGCCGCTGTGCTGATTGTCGGGCATGTCAATAAGGAAGGCGGCATCGCCGGTCCGAAGGTGCTCGAACACATGGTCGACGCGGTATTGTATTTCGAAGGCGACCGCCGTCAGCCGCACCGGATCGTCCGTGCGATCAAGAACCGCTTCGGCTCCACCAACGAAATCGGCGTGTTCGAAATGGCGGAACACGGACTCGAGGAAGTCGCGAATCCGTCCGCCATGCTGCTCGAAGGACGCCCCACCGGCGTCAGCGGAAGCTGCGCGGTGTGCATCATGGAAGGCAGCCGTCCCCTGATCGCGGAAATTCAGGCGCTTGTCACCCCGACCGTTTTTCCCGCACCCAGACGTACCGCCAACGGTATCGATTATAACCGGATGTGCCTGCTTCTCGCCGTCCTTGAAAAACGGCTCGGACTCAAATTTTCCGCGTGTGACGTGTATCTCAACGTCATCGGCGGTCTGCGGCTCGACGAACCCGCCGTGGACGCGGCCGCGTGTCTGGCGATGATCTCATCGCTCCGCGATATTCCCGTGCCGGATGACGTGATCGCGTTCGGCGAAGTCGGTCTGTCCGGCGAATTCCGTACCGTCGCGTCGATCGAACAGCGCGTGAACGAGGCGTTCCGCCTCGGATTCACAAAAATCGCCCTGCCGAAACGCGCGGCGCTGAAAAACGAAGAAACGCTGAAGGAATCCGGTGCGGAAATCATCCCGCTGAGTGGAATTTTTGATGCGCTGAAACTGCTCGCGCAGAATCCGGAACAATAAAACTATACATTATTTATATTAAATAAACCCGAAAGGAATCCCCTATGAAACTTCAGGACAAATTCAATCTCTGCGGCATCGACGACGAACGCAGCCGGAAGGTTCTCTTCCCGACCCGCGTTGTCCTCACCAAGGGCAACGTCACCGGAAGTCAGTATCTCACCGACTTCAAGCCCGCGCAGGTTGCCATCTACGGCTACCACGACCAGTGTACTCTCGACAACCGGAATTCCACCGAAAACGCGGGCGTTTTAGTGGACTTCGGCCGTGAACTCCACGGTACCCTCACCGTTTCCGTCTGGGCGATGAACGGCAGCTACGCCGACTACACTATCCGTCTCGGCGAAAGCGTTTCCGAAGCGATGACCCCCATCGAAGGAAACAGCGGCAAGAATCCGACCAACGACCACGCAAACCGTGACATCAAAACCGGTTCCGGCGCATGGGCGTCCAACGAAACCAACGAAAGCGGCTTCCGCTTCGCGTACGTCGAACTGACCTCTCCGGACAAGTTCATGCAGATCCGCTGCATCACCGCGACCCTCGTTTACCGCGACATCGAATACCGCGGCTCCTTCGAGTGCAGCGATCCGATGCTGAACAAGATTTACGACACCGCCGCATACACCGCGCACCTCAATATGCAGCGTTACCTCTGGGACGGCATCAAGCGTGACCGTCTCGTCTGGGCGGGCGACATGAACACCGAACTCGCGACCATTCTCGCTGTCTTCGGTGCAAATGAAGTCATTCCGAAGTCCCTCGACCTCGTGCGCGACGTCACCCCGACCGACGCGTCCATGAACGGTCTGTCCTCCTACAACCTGTGGTGGATGCTCTGTCATTACGAATACTACATGGGCACGGGCAATTACGACTATCTCAAGGAACAGAAGGACTACATTCAGGCTCTCCTGACCCGCTACATGAAGTACGTCGACGAAAACGGCTCGGAAATTCTTCCGGAAGGCCGCTTCTTCGACTGGCCGACCAACGGTCTGCCGAACGAAAAGCACTGCGGTCTGCAGGGGCTGCTCCGTCTGGCGCTCCTGCGCGGCGGCGACATCATGAAGATTCTCGGCGAAACCGAAACGGCGGCGGAATGCTACATCGCGGCGGACAAGCTCCTCGCGCACAAGCCCATGCCGACCGCAAAGCAGCCGGCGGCGCTTCTTTCCATCGGCGGCGTCTGCGACCCGAAGGAAATGTTTGACAAGGTCATCGGCCCGGGCGGCGCGGCAGGTCTGTCCACGTTCCTCGGCTACTACACACTCTGCGCATGTGCGGAAGCCGGCGAATACGAAGCGGCGCTCGACATCATCCGCGGCTACTGGGGCAAGATGATCGAACTCGGCGCGACCTCGTTCTGGGAAGACTTCAACATCGAATGGGCGGAAAACGCGGCACCGATCGACGAACCCGTACCGGAAGGCAAGAAGGACATCCACGGCGACTTCGGCGCGTACTGCTACATCGGTCTGCGCCACAGCCTCTGCCACGGCTGGGCATCCGGTCCCGCACCGTACCTTGCAGCGCACGTCCTCGGCATCAAGGTCGTCGAACCGGGCTGCAGGAAGATCAGATTTGAACCGAACCTCGCCGGACTCGAATGGGCAAAGGGCACCTACCCGACCCCCTACGGCGACATCAAAATCGAAATCACGAAGGACGGCGCGGAATGCGTCGTACCTGAGGGAGTGGAG
>JBGVOJ010000485.1:0-3919 GCA_045126415.1 Eubacteriales bacterium
AAAACTTCAATACTGATATAAAGATGAAGAGAGTGCAGGGCGTTTGTTCTGCCGGAAAGGGTATTGTATTTTAATGACATGAAAGGAATTATATAATGGCAAAAGTAAAGATTACTGAAACCGTGCTCCGTGACTCGCATCAGTCTCTGATCGCTACCCGTATGACCACCGAGCAGATGCTTCCGATTCTGGAAGAGATGGACAAGGTCGGTTATCACTCTCTCGAAGCATGGGGTGGTGCTACCTTCGACTCCTGCATGCGCTTCCTCAATGAAGACCCGTGGGAAAGACTCCGCACCATCCGTGACAAGGTAAAGAACACCAAGCTTCAGATGCTGTTCCGCGGTCAGAACATTCTCGGCTACCGTCACTATGCGGACGACGTTGTTGAATATTTCGTTCAGAAGTCCATCGCAAACGGGATTGATATCCTCCGTATTTTCGACGCGATGAACGATGCAAGAAACCTCAAGACCGCGATCGACGCAACCAGAAAAGAAGGCGGTCACGTTCAGGCGGCGATCAGCTACACCATCAGCCCGGTACACTCCAGCGAAGCGTTTGCAAAGTATGCAAAGCAGCTCGAAGAAATGGGTGCGGACTCTATCTGCATCAAAGATATGTCCGGTCTTCTGACTCCTTACACCGCGTATGACCTCGTTAAGGCGATCAAGAGCGAAATCAAGATTCCCGTACAGCTTCACACCCACTACACCACCGGTCTTGCTTCCATGACCATTCTCAAGGCAATCGAAGCAGGGGTTGATATCGTTGATACCGCAATCTCCCCGATGGCAATGGGTACTTCCCAGGCTCCGACCGAAGCAATTGTTGCAACCCTCCAGGGTACCGAATATGATACTGGTCTCGATATGGCACAGCTCGACAAGGTCTGCAAGTACTTCACGCCTCTCCGTGAAGAATTCCTTGCTTCCGGTCTTCTTGACCCCAAGGTGCTCAAGGTTGACGTCAACTGTCTCCTTTATCAGGTACCGGGCGGCATGCTTTCCAACCTCGTTTCCCAGCTCAAGCAGCAGGGCAAGAGCGAAAAGCTCCCCGAAGTTCTCGCAGAAGTACCGAGAGTACGTGAAGACGCAGGTTTTGCACCGCTCGTAACGCCTACCTCCCAGATCGTTGGTACGCAGGCGGTTCTGAATGTTATCGCAGGCGAACGCTACAAGCTCGTTTCCAAGGAATTCAAGGGTATGATCCGCGGTGACTACGGTCAGGCTCCCGCACCGATCAAGCCGGAATTCGTCAAGAAGATCATCGGCGATGAAAAGCCGATTACCTGCCGTCCGGCGGACAATCTCCAGCCTGAACTGGATTCTCTCCGCGAAAAGGTACAGCCGTACATGGAACAGGAAGAAGACGTTCTGTCCTACGCTCTGTTCGAACAGGTTGCCACCAAGTTCTTCGAATACCGTAAGGCAAAGAAATACGGTCTTGACGCGGATTCCGCAGATGCCAAGCTCGGCGTACACTCTGTATAAATCCCATGTTTCTGGTGTGCGATAAAACGCGTTCCGAACGTGTGGTGAATCTGCGGGAGAAGATTCTTCGGGCCGGATATCCCTGTGCCTGCTGTACGGTTTTGGAAATTGGAAAATATCTTCCGTTGCTGCGCATCATCACATATGTAGATGTGCTGGACGATGTCCGCCGTACGCCATATGACGAAGTGCGTGTGCTGACAATCGGAAACGGATTTGTCAATTCTGCATTGAATGCGGATCAGGTGGAAAGGGAAGAGGACGTCCTGCCGGCATTGGAACAGATTGTTCATGAATTTTATCATGTAAAACCCGAATGGGTTGAACAGTTCGGAATATTCTATGATGACGGCGTATTTATGGCCGAAGAATTTTTTCAGATCTTCGGGAATATCATTGTTCCGACAGAAAGGGAATATCTGATTTTTAAATATCTTCAGATGACATCCCGGATGTGGGACTATATCCCGGCGGAACGGATCTGTCAGTTCTGTTATCGAGCCTCAAAACTTCCGAAAAATGAAGAGGAAGCGGCCAGAAATCTCGCTGTACATGTAACCAATCTGAATCAAAAAAGTCAGAAAATCATGAAATGCCACATCATTGAAGCAAAGCGTTTTATCGGATATCGTCTCAAAAAAGACATCTGAACAAATAGAAAACCGGGATGACTGTGTTCGTTCCGGTTTTCGTCATTTTGTGGTCATTTTATTGAAGATACCCGGCGAGAAATTCATAAAATTTATTATAATATCATTTGAAATTTGGCGATATATATGTTATAATATAATTAAATCAATGTCCATATTTATATTTCAATTACGGAGGATTTTCCATGCTCACA
Organism: Eubacteriales bacterium; assembly: GCA_045126415.1. Taxonomy (GTDB): domain Bacteria; phylum Bacillota; class Clostridia; order Oscillospirales; family CAG-272; genus UMGS1696. Next base: position 2,338 of record JBGVOJ010000485.1, read on the forward strand.
GATATCGAAATTGCTCAGCAGACCAAATTAAAGCCGATCACTGAGATCGCCGACGGCCTCGGTATTCTTCCCGATGAACTCGAACAGTACGGTAAAGTAAAGGCAAAGATCACGGACGACTGTCAGAAGAGACTTGCTGACAAAAAAGATGGTAAGCTGATTCTTGTTACTGCGATCAACCCCACGCCGGCGGGCGAAGGCAAAACCACCACGACGGTAGGTCTTGGCATGGCAATGCAGAAGATCGGTAAGAAGGCTATCATTGCGCTTCGTGAACCCTCTCTCGGTCCGGTGTTCGGGATCAAGGGGGGGGCTGCAGGTGGCGGCTACGCACAGGTTCTCCCGATGGAAGACATCAACCTCCACTTTACCGGGGACTTCCATGCGATTACCGCAGCAAACAATCTCCTCTGCGCAATGATCGATAACCACATTCAGCAGGGAAATGAACTCGACATCGATACCCGCCGTATTCTCTTTACCCGTGTTACCGACACCAACGACCGTGTGCTCCGCAATGTTATCGTCGGTCTCGGCGGCAAAGTGGACGGAGTTCCGCGCGAAGATCACTTCATGATTACCGTTGCCAGCGAAGTTATGGCGATCCTCTGCCTTGCAGAAGATATCCATGACCTCAAAGAACGTCTCGGCAACATCCTCGTTGCATACACCAGAAGCGGTAAGCCCGTATTTGCCCGCGACGTAAAGGCGCACGGTTCCATGGCAGTTCTCCTTCGTGATGCCATTAAGCCGAACCTCGTTCAGACGACCGAGAATACTCCCGCGATCATTCACGGTGGTCCTTTCGCGAACATTGCTCACGGCTGTAACTCCGTCCGTGCTACCAAGCTTGCACTTAAGCTTGCCGACTACACCATCACCGAAGCCGGTTTCGGTGCAGACCTCGGTGCAGAAAAGTTCCTTGACATTAAGTGCCGTTTTGCAAACCTCAATCCTTCTGCCATTGTTCTTGTAGCTACCATCCGTGCGCTCAAGTACAACGGCGGTGTTGCAAAGGCTGATCTCAAGGCAGAAAATGTAGACGCTCTTGTACGCGGTTCTGTGAACCTCGAAAAGCATATCGAAAACCTCCATCAGTACGGTGTGCCGGTTATCGTTGCGATCAACCGTTTCGAATCCGACACTGATGCAGAACTTTCCGCACTTCGTGAAATCTGTGAAAAGAACGGTGCGGACTTCGCTCTGTCCGAAGTATTCGCAAAGGGCGGCGAAGGCGGTATTGAACTTGCCGAAAAAGTTGTTGCTGCCTGCGAAAAGGAATCTGAATTCAAGCTGCTTTATCCCGATGAAATGCCCATCCGTGAAAAAATTGAAACCATCGCAAAGAAGATCTATGGCGCGGACGGCGTAAACTTTGAACCTGCTGCTCTCAAGGCGATTGCTGAAATCGAATCTCTCGATGAAAAGTATAAGCTCTGTCCCGTCTGCATGGCGAAGACACAGTATTCGCTTTCCGACGACCAGACCAAGCTCGGTCGTCCGAGCGGATTCCGTATTACGGTACGCGAAGTTAAGCTGTCCGCAGGTGCTGGCTTTGTTGTAGCCCTGACCGGTGCTATTA
>JBGVOJ010000486.1:0-1109 GCA_045126415.1 Eubacteriales bacterium
GTGCACTGGAGGATGTGCTTGGTGAACCACGGACGGTTTTCCGGCTGGAAGTCGTCGCTGCAGCGGGAAATACTGCTGTACGGACGGTTCCACATATCCTCGGATGCCATACCCATGCAATTGATCATGGTGTTGTCGAAATTCAGTCCGACGGAGGCTTCGAGACCACGGTGCCATGTGTGTGTGACTTTGCCGACGGATTCCACCCCCTTGTAATACCGGCGGGTCATGCTCTGGTTGTCGACCTTGAGGAAATCTGCGCCGCATTTTTTGAAGAAGGAGTGAATCGTGTTGAAGTAACCGAATGAATTCAGCTCGTGCCAGTCGGCGATGATACGTCCATCCGCGGTGACAAACGTGTACGGCTGCAGTTTCTTATAGGCGGGACCCGCCGGATCAAGGCCGTACCAGTAGCCGGTCGTCGGATGCCACATACCAACCTTGATTCCGTAGGAATGGATGCGGTCGATGGCATGGGCAAGACCGTTCGGGAAGCGAGTGTAGGAGGCTTCGAAATCGTACATGGAGGAGGAATGCATCAGCTTGAACATATCACTGCGGGTTTCGTACGTTGCGCCGTTGAATTTGGCGATTTCCGCCCACATGTCGTCGATGATCGCCCATTTGACAGGGATATTCTTTTCCCTGAACTCCTCGCACTTTTCGATAAGTCCATCTTCGGAAACGCGGATCTGCAGAGCGTCCCAGCTGCACCAGCCGAGGTATTCGAATACTTCAGGATATCGGCGTTTTTCGCGCGGAATACAACCGTTGTTCAGCAGTTCGAGCGCGTACTTCACACAGGTTTCGGTGAGAGCAAACGGGTCTTCACCTTCTCCTATGATAAATGCAAGCCCGGTACAGGAGGTCAGTTCACCGTACCATGAAAACAGCTTTGCACACAGGCCGTCCGGGGTACCTTCGAGAACGCATTTGTATTCTTCCGAAACCACAGGGACGATCACACCCCAGCTGCCATCGGTATTTCGCCAGATGAAATGCTGGGTTTCCGGCGGAACTGCGGTCAGGTCTTCCCCGAAATCGGGACGGCACCAGAATTCACTGTAGCGGTTGTCTGCCATGTAGGAAGCGAGCTGCGGCAGTGAAAT
>JBGVOJ010000487.1:0-5124 GCA_045126415.1 Eubacteriales bacterium
CCCCCCCCCCCCCCCCCCCCCGAAAAATATAGAATGATCCTCGATCGCAAAGAAACCACGGTTGCGTACCGGTGTCCGGAGTGCGGCGCGAGCGTGATGAGTATGGTCGGCATTTTTGCGCTGACTGCTGATATGATCCGGCTGAAGTGTCCCTGCGGCGGGTCGCAGCTGGAGATTGTGTATACGAAAGATAAGAAGGTTCGGCTGAACGTGCCGTGCTTCCTCTGCCCGACGCCGCACAGCTACATGATGTCGTCGTCGATGTTCTTCGACCGCGACCTGTTTGCTCTGCCGTGCAGCTATTCCGGCTTTGACATCTGCTTCATCGGACGGCAGGACAAAGTCGCCGATGCCATGCAGGAATCCGAAAAGGAACTGCTCGAAATGCTGGAGGAATCCGACATCGATGTGGATACCCTTCTGCACAGCGTTGACCGCGAAAAGAAGCCCGAGCTGACCGACCCGCAGGTGCTCGATATCGTCATGTACGTCATCCGCGACCTCGCCGATGAGGGCAAGATCACGTGCAGCTGTCCTGACGGCGGTGACTACGACGTGGAAATTTTCGACGATCACCTCACCGTGAAGTGCAAACAGTGCGGTGACAGCCTCGACATCCCCACGAACAGCCTCACGGCGGCGAACGATTTCCTCGCGTGTGAAAGTCTTGATCTGGAATAATGGGAATTGGGGAAACCTTTTTGCAAAAAGGTTTCCCCAAACCCTTTCCAAAAAACTTCAATCTGTTGTGGTGACAAAGTGCAGTGCAGAGCGAAGTATAAAATTGTGGAACCATTTGGGACGCAGAGCATACCATGATATCAGAGCGGTGAACGATGCCGCTCCGAAAATCAAACGAAACGAAAGAACCGGAGGTTCATATCATGGGATGCTTCTGCAATATTTTTGAAAACGATACCCTTGTCTGGATTATCGTTATTATCCTTCTTCTCGCGATCCTCAACTGCTCCTGCTGCGGCTGAGTTCTGAGCAAAACGAAAACAGACGTACCCGCAAGGGTACGTCTGTTTTTTATCATTTTTGTGGTTCAGAGGGTGTATTCGCTGCCCGTTTCGATGTCGAAGCGGCGGAATTCGCCGTTTTCGTACACCATGACGCTGTGCGGACTGCCGTTCTTCGGGATGGAGACCGAACCGGGATTCAGATACCGTACGCCGTCCTTCACGAAATCGTGCGGAACATGCGTGTGACCGGTCAGGTACACGCTGCCTTCCGCCATCTTCGGCTCGTCCCGATGACCGTGCGAGAGATACATCGTCGTCGTACCGTCGAAAATCACCGCATAATCGGGCGTCACGGGAAAATCAAGCATCAGCGAATCCACTTCTGCCTCGCAGTTGCCGCGTACGGCAATGATCTGCGACGCAAACTCGTTCAGCATCGGCGCAACTTCCTTCGGCGCATAATCCTTCGGCAGATCGTTCCGCGGACCGTGGTAGAGAATATCCCCGAGAATCAGGAGCTTCTCCGCACCGCAGTTCTTATAAAACTCCAGCGCCAGCTTCGTATAATAAGCCGACCCGTGCAGGTCGGATGCAATCATCAGCTTCATAAAAATAAAAAATCTTTCTTGTCTGAAAAGGTTTTTGGAAGGGTGTGTGGCTCCCGACTTGCTAAAGCAAGTCGGGGAAACCTTTTTCCTTAAAAAAGGTTTCCCCACAAAACTCAATTACTTCAGATTAAACTTTTCGATCTTTTCGCGGAGGAAGTTTACGGCGAGTTCGATGTCTGCAACGGGGTTGCCGCCGACTTCACGTTCGATGGTGAGGAAGCCGTTGTAGCCGGTTGCGGAGAGTGCGGGGAGGTAAACGTCGAAGTTTACGTCGCCTTCGCCGAGGGGAAGTTCGAGGTACTTGCGGCCCATTTCGAGCATTGCCTTGTGTTCCTTTGCTTCTTCGCCGATCGCAACGGCTTCTTCAACCTTCTTCTTCAGCATGATACCGTCTTTTGCGTGGGTGTGTACAACGTACTTGCCGATGTACTTGAGCGCGTTTTCCGGACGGTCGTCTACGCACATAACAAGGTTTGCGGGGTCGAAGTTTACGCGAACGCCGCCTGCACCGAGAGAATCGAGGAATTCGCCGAGAACCTTACCGGTTTCCGGACCGGTTTCTACTGCGAAAGCAGCGCCTACGGAGTCTGCGTATTCAGCGAGTTCGCGGCATGCCTTGCGCATGATTTCCTTGGTTGCGTTTTCTTCCGCGGGAACGGTGCCGATGTGGGTGGTAACAACGCTGCATTCGAGCTTCTTTGCGAGGTCGAGGACTCTCTTGGACTTTTCAACATAAATCTTGTTGTCGTCCGGATTCATGAAGCCGTGGCCGAAGTCGCCGCAGAGAGCGGAGAATACGAGACCGTTGGACTTTACGATGTCGAGAGTTTCGCGGATCTTTTCTTCGGTCATGTTTTCAACAGCGAGTTCGCTGCCGGTGGTAGCGTAAGCCTGAAGACCTTCGATACCGAGAGAAGCTGCCTTCTCAACGCCGCCTCTGAAACCAAGACGGAAGGATTCTACCATTGCGCCAATTTTCATTTGTTAAGTCTCCTTTTATATGGAAAATTATTTTTTGCTGAGTTTCTGTTCGCGGATGTCGTGTCCGCGGAAATAGAGTGTCGTGAATTCGCCGAGAATCCGGCTGAAAATACGGTCGGTGTAGCGGGAACGAAGCTCTTTGTCCGAAAGGTTCGTGTTGATGATCGTCGACTTGTGCATGATAATGCGCGTGTTGATGACATTGTACAGGCACGAGAGGGTGAAATTGTTCGCCACTTCGCAGCCGAGATCGTCAATGATGAGCAGATCGCATTCGGTGTAGCGGTCCACGTTGTCATCCCATTCGTTGTTGTAGCTGCTTCCGCCGAAGCGTTTCGCTTCAAAGTCCGCCAGCATGGAAATCGAGGATTCGTAGACAACATACGCGCCCTTTTCGATGATGATCCGCGCGACCGCGGAGGAAAGATGGGTCTTGCCGAGTCCCGTCGCGCCGATGAAAAGGAAGCTGTCCGATTTTCCGGGGACAAAATTGTTCGCGAAATCCCAGAGACGGAGCGCGTTCCGCTTCATATTTATTTTATCATCTTTTTCGTAATAGTCAAGAGAAAAAGTTTGAAAAGATTGCGTTTCCACCAAAGAATACAGGCCGGACGCTTCCAGCGACGCCATGACCAGTTCCTTTTTCAGACACTCGCAGATGTGGATGTCCACATAGCCGGTGTCTGAGCATTTCGGACAGAAATATTTGATGTCGCAGTAGTCAGCGGGATAGCCGTGTTCGGCGAGAAGCTGCCGCTTGCGGTCAACGAGGGCGTCGTATTCGGCGTGAACGGCTTCGACGTTCCGTTCGGCATCCGGAGAAGCCAGCGCGGCGGCCATGATCTTCAGACCGGTCTGTGCCAGCTGATCGTCGATCTGCTTGTATTCCGGAAGAAGCGCGGAAACCTCGGCGACGTGCCGTTCGTACACGCTGATGGCTGTGGCGCGATGCTCGGCAATCTTTTGTTTTGCTGCGCGGATATTATCGCTGCGGCTCATGGAACTTCTCCTTTTTATCAGTAAAAATCATTACTTCTTGCTGTCTTCCCCATACGAACGCTGCAGGGCCGCTTCAAAGAAACTGTCGGTCGCGAAGCTCGTTCCCGTCGGGACATCTTTCGGACGATTTGCGGAACGCTGGGCTTCCGCCGCTTCCACGTCTTCGACTGTTTTGTGACCGGCAGCATACCAGTTTTCGATGACAGCGTTGGCGTAATTGAGGTTGGCTTCCTTGGTTTTTTCAATGGTAATCTCATACGCCGCGCGGATCATTTCGCGGTCAAAGCCGTATTTGTCCACCCAGTTCGCGATGAAATCCCGTTCTTTTTTGATCAGTGCACGGTTGCCCATGCCGAACAGATCGCGGACGAAGCCTTCCAGCGACATACGCCGGTCGATGGCGGAAAGCTCTTCTTCCAGGGCAGCGTAGGTGATGATGTCCCGGTCGAAGAGGTCGAGTGCCATTTTTTCCACGTACCGGACGGACTTTTTCTGGATATGCGCTGCATGGGAGCAGAGCAGGAGGATGTAGTCCGGACTGAGGGACAGGTGATCCACCAGCCCGATGATGATCGCGGTTTCGGTGGTGTTGAACACTTTGCCGAGCGTTTGCTGGCAGGAGTCGAGCAGTTCGGAGCTTCCGCGGGTACGCTCCATCACGGATGCGATCTCGTCGGAGGAATAATGCGGCAGGGTGGAGCCGGACAGAAGTTTTCTGCCGTCCTTCATGACTTCGCGCTTTTTCTGCGCGGCGGTCATGGCATTGTCCGCGCTGCTTTCGAGTGTCAGCACACCGGCGGATTCCCAGGCGGAAATCGCACGCCGCAGGGCATTTTCCGTCATGTCCAGTTTTGCGGCCATCTCGGAAACGGTGAATTCCCGTTCCATCATGACGGCCAGAAGAACTCGCAGTTCGTCGGCGGTGGCTGTGGATAACTTTTCGGAAACCGCTTCGGCGGGAAGGGAAAGAATTTCGTGTTTGTATATAGGTGTGATTTTCATACGGTATATATTAACTCTCGTTTCGATCCGTGATTCCGATGGAATATGCAGCGGTGTTTTCCATAATCTGCGATTTTTCGCGGCAGAGGGAGAAAAAATCACGGCATATCTGCCGGATACGGACGGAATATGAATATACTTTGGGGATAAACAAAATACAGAGTGAATAAACAATGAATGAATATGCAGGGGTCGTATTTTTCCGAAACTTTGGAAAAACTTTTCCACAAGCTGTGGAAAACCATGTGGAAAGCGGTCAGTCCTTCACGGAGTTTTTTGTTTTTAACTCATCCATGTATTCTTCTGCAGCCTCATCCGATGCAAACGCGTTCAGGGAGAGATCTGCCGTGAGTCCCTGCTTGTACATATAGTATCCTTCGGCGGCGGTCATGGCAGCGTTGTCACCGCAGAGCTTCAGCGAAGGGACAATAAATTTCACGCCGTACTTCGCACAGGTTTCGCCGACGGCTTTGCGCAGGTGGGAGTTCGCCGCAACGCCGCCCGCCATGACAAGCGTTTTCGTACCGGTCGTTTTCAGTGCGAGCGCGAGCTTTTTTGTCACGCCGTCG
>JBGVOJ010000488.1:0-4145 GCA_045126415.1 Eubacteriales bacterium
TTACCGTTTTCGTCGATGTACATCGCCGTGATCATTTCGCTCAGCTTGTCGATTGTCCATGCGCCTTCCTTGACGAAACCGTACAGATCGTCAGTGGAATACCCGAAGTCCGCAAGAAGTCCGGTGTTCGCGAAAATTGCATGGGTATAGGTCATGGAAGTGATGGAAAGGTCGGAGCAGATGGAGTACAGTTTGTTGTTGATGGTCGCGCCGTCGTTCGCCATCTTGTTGTGCCACGGCTGATCGAGGTCAACATGCGGAGCTTCCAGCCAGTTCATCAGAACGCCCGCGTTGATGGGAGTATAGGACTGATAGTCAAAGAAGCTTGCAAGATGATAGTCCGGAGTACCTGCGGTAACGAAGGTCTGGATGGTGGACTGTGCCGCGGTATCTTCGGTAACGGAAATCTTGACGTCAAAGCGGTCTTCGATTTTTACGTTACGGTTGTAAACGGCGTCGTTGCAGGCGTCACCGTTGAGTTCTTCCACCCAGATTTCGGTGGAATACTGCCAGCCTGCGAAGGTTTCACGGGTCATAACGCGGAATTCCGCGCCGTCGAACTTCTGGTCCGGAAGGTTGTCCGGAATACGCTGTCTGCGTTCAAGGTCGGACAGTTCTTCTTCGGGAACTTCTTCCACAGCTTCACCGGAGGTGGGAGTCGTGGTATTCTGCGCCGGAGTCGTCTCGGAGTTCACTTCGCTTTCGCCGCACGCGGACATCGCGATCGCGGAGGAAAGCATCAGTGCTGCGAGAAGCGCGGACATAAGTCTGTTTTTCATATCTTTGCTCCTGATGATTATGTAAAAAAATTACGGACGATCCTTCGTGGAAATTTTCCTTCCGCCGAGTCGTCAGCCAAATTATAAGTATGTTAAATATTATACGCTCTCAACCGATAATTGTCAAGGGTCAACCCTGCCGCAACTTTTTTCCATTCCGTTCGTTCCGCTCAACCCTCTTTCGAGATCATCCCGGGATATTTGGATATATTCCTCATTTTAAAGATAAGTTTTTTCGTTTCCATGCGCAAAATACACTATTTATATACTTTGTAATATATTTTTAAAATCAATTGTTCATAAAATAACGACAAAACAAACTTTCCCCTTTGTTTTTATGCAATCACCACAAAACAATTGTCATTCTTCGTGCGTTCTGCACAGTTTTCCGGTAGGTAAAAGGGACACTCCCGATCGGAAGTGTCCCTGAAAAAAATCCAAAATACTCAGCAGTCTACAACGGTCTTGCCGTCTGCGTAAACTTCGATGATGCCGCGGCCGGGGAGTTCCACCTTGTAAGTGCCCGCACGGTCGGGAGTCAGTTCGAGCTTCGTGACGCGTCCGTTTTCCCATGCCGCCGAAACGGTCACGCCGCCGCGTGCGTGGAAACCGGTGAAGGAACCGGAAACGTGCGCCGGGAACGCGGGAAGGAGGGACAGCACGCCTTCGTGGCTCTGCAGTACCATTTCGCCGATGCCGGCACCGCCGCCGAAGTTGCCGTCGATCTGGAACGGCGGATGGTTGTCAAAGAGGTTCGGGAGCGTGGACTTCGTGAACAGCAGACGGACGTTTTCGTACGCCTTGTCGCCCTTACGGAGACGTGCGAACAGGTTGATGAGCCATGCGCGGGACCAACCGGTATGTCCGCCGCCGCGTGCCAGTCTGCGGTCGAGAGTGACTTCGATCGCGCGGTAGAGATCGGGTGTGTCGCGGGTGATCTGCGCTGCCGGATAGAGACCGAATGCATGGGAGATGTGACGGTGACCCGGTTCGGGTTCGTCGTAGTCCTTCAGCCATTCCATGAGCTGACCGTGCTTGCCGATCTGCATCGGAGGCATCTTTGCGCGGATGTCCGCCGCACGCTTCGCGGATTCGGGATCGATGCCGAGAATCTTTTCGCATTCGCAGTAGAAGTCCAGCAGACCGCCGATAATCTGGATGTCCATCGTCGGGGAAATCGCAAGGTTTGCACGCTTCGTATGTTCTTCGTCAACAAAATAGCAGTTTTCCGGGGACGTGGACGGACCGGAGTGCATATAGCCGTCGGGACCTTCAAACATATAATCCATGAAGAAGTCCGCATTGGACTTGATGTAGCGGTACGCGGTGTTCTTCAGGAAATCGGTGTCGAGGGTGTAGAGGTAGTGTTCCCACATATGGAACGCCAGCCATGCGCCGCCGAGAGGCCACAGACCCCACAGACCGTCCGCAGCTGCCGCGAAGCAGTAGATGTCTGAGAGATGGTGAACAACCATGCCGCTGACACCGTAGTTTTCACGGGCAACCTTTTCGCCGCCGGGAAGGAGGTAGTTGTTCATGTAGTCGAACAGAGGCAATGTGCAGTCGCCGAGGCCGACCTGTTCCGCCTGCCAGTAGTTCATCTGCAGGTTGATGTTGGTGTGGTAGTCCGCGTTCCACGGCGGGGTCAGTCCGGTCGACCAGACGCCCTGCAGGTTTGCGGGAAGGGTTCCCGGACGGCTGGAAGAGATCAGCAGGTACTTGCCGAAGTTCCAGTAGAGGGACAGCAGAGACGGGTCATCCGCCTCGGGATTTTCGCGCAGACGTTCGATTCGTGCGCCGACGGACAGTTCTTCGAGCGCCGGATCGCCGTCGAGAGTGAGTTCGGAACGGTTCATCATCGCGGAGAAGTCGGCCTTGTGTTCGGCGAGGAGGTCGTCCCAGCCGCGGTCGGCACGGAGCATCACAGCCGCGGAAGCCGAGAGAATGTCATCGTACTTGAACGCGGTGAAAATGCCGGTGTATACTTCGATCTTCGACGCACCGGTCACCTTTACAGCCGTACCTTCCGCCTTTGCGGCACCGTCGGTGAAAATACGCATGTAAACGGAGAACTTGTTGCCGCCCTGCGCGGTTTCGCATTCGGCGATGATGTCGGTGTCGCGTACGTCGAGCTTCACGATGTTTTCGCGGGTGAGCGCAACTTCCGCGTCAAACGCACGTCCCGCGGAGAATTTCGCGCAGAGCAGGCCGGACGGGAATGAAGCGAAGAATTCGCGTTTCCACGATGTGCCGTCCTTGTCATAGGACACGGTCGCAATGCCGTTTTCGAGGTCTATGTCGCGGCGGTAGTTCGTGCATTCCTCGTCGTCATGCAGCTTCACGCCGAGTTCGCCCGCATATTCGTACGCCTTGATGCGGTTGAAGCAGTCGCTCATGTTCGCGCCCGCCCAGCAGTCCGCCTCGTATTCGCGGCCCTCCAGGAAGAGCTTGCGGATGTGGTTGATCTTCTCGTCGAACTTGTCGATCTTGGTGTCCATCGGGCCGCCCGCCCAGATGGTTTCCTCGTTCAGGCTGACTTTTTCAGCGGAAACGATACCGTACACGGACATACCGGAATGACCGTTGCCCACGACGGTGGTCTGATCCCAGTTCGGTGCCGGGAAATCGGTGTGGAGAAGAATGTTCTTCATGTTTGCCTCCATTTTATGTAGGATAATTTTAGTTTTCTTCATTGTTCTGTACCTTTTTCGGACGTCCGCGCTTTTTCTTCGGCGGTTCCTCCTCAGGTGCGTTTTCTTCGATTTCGATTTTATGGAACGTCGTCGTCTCCGGTGCCGCGAGGTCGGACAGCGGGTTGTTGTTCATCGCCGCTTCCATCTGCTCGTTCGAGACGTGCGTGTAAATCTGCGTCGTGTTGAGCTGTTCGTGACCTAGGATGTCCTTCAGCACGCGGATATCCACCTGCCCGGACTGGTACATCAGCGTCGCGGCGGTGTGGCGCAGCTTATGCGTCGAGTAATTCTTGTACTCCAGTCCCGCTTCGCCGAGGTATTTTTTGACCATCCACTGGATCGTTTTCACGGAAATACGGTTCCCCTGCCCCGACAGAAACAGCGCCGTTTCGCCTTTGTTCTTCGCAGGAGTCGCGATCCGTACGGGAAAATACGCCGTCATCGCGGCACGGCACGCGTCGTTGAGATAGATGATCCGCTCCTTCGCACCCTTCCCCGTTACGCGTAGCGACCGCAGTTCCGGATCAATGTCCGGCATGCTGATCCCCGCCAGTTCCGACAGACGCATCCCGCAGTTGAGGAACAGCGTCAGGATACAGTAGTCACGCGCCTTTGTTTTCGACGTTTCGTCGTTCTTTACGGCGTCCAGCAGATCGACGCATTCCTCCATGCT
>JBGVOJ010000489.1:0-1203 GCA_045126415.1 Eubacteriales bacterium
GTGCACTGCGGAAGTAGTGTGTATGTCTGCGATCAGCTGACCGAGATTTCGGTACATGGTCTCCGGATTCCCGGAAGGCTGATTAAGAATTTCACGGAACAATACAGCCTGTCGGTTTCCTTCCGGTGCGGAGTTATTCCAGACATAGTTTCCGTCGTGGCACGGAACAGGCTCAACAACATGAAGATTTGCGGAACGACAGGACAGAATTATTGCTATTTCTTCGTCAATTTCGGCAGTTGTATGGACACCTGCCAGAGAAATCCGAAGAAAATAACCGTTCCCGTTGTTATCTGTCACTTTGTATACATCGTTCAGGCCATTTTTGTAAAAACGGCAGCGGAGCGGTTCCGGCAGATCGTATTTTTTCACGAGAAGTTCGACCAGAGAAGACAGGTCAAACTGAGAATAACGTATGTTAACAGAACTCATTATGTTTTCCACCTTTCTGCAATTTTATTTTTTACTCCGAGATGACACTTACCAGTGTATCAATATCTTTCCGTTTTTTCGGCCGCAGTTTGTCGTCGTCTTTCGCATATCCCAGCGTGATTACAAGACGAACAGCACCGTCGAGATGACAGATATTCCGGATGGATTCATCATCGAGCCAGCCGAGGATGCAGGTACCCAGACCCTGCGCGGTCGCTTCTGCGGTAATATACGCCGACAGGATACCGATGTCAATGGAACGGTAATCGATTCCCTTGACTTTTGCACCGAATCCTGCAGTGGCTACATACGGTTTTTCTGAAAGCACCAGCATCACCGGTGCATCTGCGGCAAATTTGTTCATGCCCATTCCCTGCACTGCTTTGGCAACTTGTTTTGCGGTGTTTCCGCTGCATACGGTAATGTGGTAGGGCTGACCGTTGCATGCCGAAGGAGCAAGTATGGCAGACGCAAGGATCCGATCAAGCTTTTCCTGTTCCACGGAACGGTATGGATTATAGCTGCGGCAGGACTGACAGTTTTCAGCGATTTCTGTAAAATTCATAACTGGTTCTCTTTTTAAGGGAATTCAAAGAAAAAGTTCGTTGACTTTCCGGGTACTGCATACCGCTGCCAGCCGTTCGCGCAGAGCCGAGAGCATCTGCGAATCCATCGCACGGGCACCGACGGGACATACTGCGGCGCAGCGCATACATTTAAGGCATTTTTCGGGATCAACATCATACGGCATGTCACCGATGGCATCAACCG
>JBGVOJ010000490.1:0-3134 GCA_045126415.1 Eubacteriales bacterium
TAGCGGCCCAATGCACGGCTGAGCAGAGATGCTGCAATTGTCAGACCGACGGTCAGGAGAACAAGGAACATCAGACGGGAAACATCCCGGTTTCCGGTAAGTTCGTTCAGAATCGCAGCAGACATATAGACCCCGATATAGCTGGAACCTGCAGTAAAGACGTTTGTGAGTATCTTCCACAGAATATAGTTCGGACTGACCTGATGGACATACTTCAGAGAACGCCAGATCAATGCCAGATTTTTATGAATATATTCACGCTTCCCCATCGTTTTTTCCTCCTTCTCTGTAATAATGTGCCTGAATGTTGAACAGGTTTGCATAGGAACCATTCTTTTTCATCAGCTCGCTGTGACTGCCGGATTCGGTGATGCAGCCGTTTTCCAGCATGAGGATGCGGTCACAGAAGCGGGTCGAGGACAGACGGTGCGAGATAAATACGGAGGATCGTCCGGAAGTCAGTTCATTGTACCGCTGATACATTTGATTTTCCGCGATCGGGTCAAGAGCGGCGGTCGGTTCGTCGAGGACAATGATCTTTCCGTTTTTGTACAGGGCACGCGCCAGAGCCAGCTTCTGCTTTTCCCCGCCGGACAGTTCGTCCGCGTGTTCACGCACCGTTTTGACAAGCAGAGTATCATAACCGGATTTCATTTCCGATATCCTTTTTTCCAGTCCTGCCATCTGTACGGCTTCTTTCATCCGGGATTCGTCCGTTGCACCGGCAGGGGTAAGAGAGATATTTTCACGTACCGAAACGGGAAGCAGATGGATATCCTGAAAGACCACGGAAAACAGGCGGAACAGTTCTTTCTGATCCAATTCTGCAATGTTTTTTCCGCCGATCCGGATGATTCCTGAGGTGGGACGAAGAAGTCCGCACATCAGCTTGACAATAGTCGTCTTTCCTGCTCCGTTCAGACCGACGAGGGCAATGGTTTCCCCCTTTTGTATGGTAAAACTTATATTGTGCAGAGTATCCGCTTCCGCACCGGAATAACGATAGCAGACATTCTCGAATTCGATCTCATAGGTTTTCTCTTCCGGCAGAATGTCGGTTCCGCCGCCGTCTTCCTCCTGTTCCAGATAAGACCGGAAATCACAGAAAGAACGGCTGCTCTGCCCGAAATCCGCAAGATAACTCAGGGTACTTTCCAGCCAGGAAGCATAACCGGTGATCACTCCGAAGTAGAATACGAATTCTGGCGCGCTGAGGGTTCCTGCGAGCACTCTGGAAATCAGGATCCCGTAAGCCGTGAGCTTGAGCAGTGCGTGGAAAACGATTTCAATGATATCCACACAACAGTAGTATTTTCTGGAGTATTTCCCTCTCCAGCGCAGCATATTGCGGATGACATCCCAGACCAGCGTTTCGAGCAGCTGCTTGATCCCGCAGAGTTTGATGTCTTTGGTTTTGGACCAGTCGGCAAGGGTGTAGCCGATGTAATTCATCTTCCGCCCCAGAGAAGCCCATTCGTGACGGTGACGGTGTTCGTCCTTCATGACCACCGTATTAAGCCAATAAGGAAGCAGTGTGGATGCGGCGAGGATCAGCAGGATGACCGGATCAATGAGGGTAATGATCGCCGACATGGTGAACAGACCGAGCAGATTCTGAAGAAGCTGTGTGTATCGGGAAACAAAAAGGGATACTTCGCAGTAACTGTTTGCGATGCTTTCGGTATCCACACTGTTCAGTGCAAGCTGCCGCTGATCCTGTCCGGCTTTACTTTCCAGATATTCATAGTGTACGCTCATTGTTTTCCGGTTGAGCTTTTCGAGCATCGCCTGATTGAGATAGAAATCTCCCTCATCGATCTTTTTGTTGAGAATCGGAGAAAGGATCGTCAGCAGATAGGACAGGATGTAGAGTCCGATGATCGTGAAAAAAAACCGTATCGGATTGCCTGCTGTTATGAGCGCGATCAGCATGGACGCCGTGAAGTTGTTCAGCAGACTGGACAGTGTATCCAGCGGAATAGTGGCGATGTTCAGAAACAGAAGAGATTTCCGATGCTGCCAGATCAGTTTCAGACAATACAGGGAGTTATCGGCCAGACTGTATTTTACCGGATTTTCTTTGGATTTTTTGGTTCTTGGCATATTCTCACCTCCTGCTTATATTGTATCATAAAGAAACGCCTGCGGCGGATTTCTGCGCGAATGGTCGAAAATCGAACGCAAGCGGTAATTTGTGTTACAGTGGGAGCATAACTTCTGTGGCGAAAACGCCTTCTTCATCCTGACGGTTGACATAACCGTTGTATTTTGCTGCGATGTGATCCACACGCATCAGCCCGAAGCCGTGATCGTCCGGTGATTGTGTTTTTGCGGACAGATAGGTTTTTCCGATTTTTTTCGTTTTGCCGTCCGTGGAATTTGTCACCGACACATAAAGCTGTCCTTTGAATATCCCGATATAGACGCGGATAAAGCGCGGTGTCCCTTCCGACTGCCGCAGACAGGCCTCCATTGCGTTGTCAAGCAAATTCCCGATAATGACACATAAGTCGATCTCAGATATCTTCAGTTCCGGCGGCACAACGGCTTTGGCGTTGACGGCAATGTCTTTGGATTTGATCAGCGACAGTTTGGAATTCAGAATAGCATCTACCATGACATTTCCGGTTTTCAGAACGGTATCGACGGAGGTCAGGTCATCGTTGAGGCGGAGGAGGTATTCCTTTGATTTTTCTTCATTGCCGTTCAGGGCAAGGAGGGTCTGAATATGACTGTGATAATCATGACGCCATCCGCGCATCTGCCGGTAAATATTCTGCACTTCGTCGCAGTGTTTTTGAAGCAGGTCGTTCTGATATGCTGCGATCCGGCGGTCAAGGGCTTTGCTGAAAATCCGGTCAAACAGTTTCATGATCGTCCCCTTTGTAAAATGAGATAAAAGCATTGTGGACAGACGGTGCTGCACGGCGCGAAAGCGGAAGCACCTTTCCGTTATCCAATGTAACTTCGCTTTTTGAAATACGCCATATTGCATGAAGTCCGACGAGATAGGAGCGATGACAGGCAACAAAGCCGTTTCCGAGCATTGTCTGTATATCAGAGAGGGATTTTTTAATCTCATAGGAAGCATTCTCTGTGACAATCTCCACACTGTGTGAAAGCGCTTCCGCATA
>JBGVOJ010000491.1:0-4093 GCA_045126415.1 Eubacteriales bacterium
CTCATGCTGAAGGCTACCCACCCCTATCCTGTCAACAACGTCATGACCCTCGAAGGTTTCAATACCTATACCGCTCCCCTGATGCGCCATCTCGGTGTTCTCGGTAAACGCAAATTCGTCACCGACATCAACCTTATCCGCAACATGAAATACTGCCTCCATGAGCTGAAGACCATCTTCGCCCTGTTCCCGGAAACCCGCTACTCCCTCGACGGCTGTACGTCCTATCTTCCCGATTCGCTCGGCGGTCTTGTCCGGATGATGAACGTCCCCGTAGCCATGCTGAAAATCCGTGGGAATTTCGTCACCTCACCCCAGTGGAACCACAAAAACAAAGGAATCGCCGTCGAAGCCGACCTGTTTCCGATTGTGAAGGAAGAGGAGATCAAATCCCTCTCCGCGGACGAATTCATGGCGCGGATCCGCAAAGCCTTCGAATACGACGACTACCGCTGGCAGCTGGAGAACAAAGTGGTCATCGACCATCCCGACCGAACGAACGGTCTGCATTGTCTGTTGTACAAGTGTGCGGCGTGCGGTGAGGAATCCCATATGAATTCCGGCGGATGCGAGCTGTGGTGTGAAAAATGCGGCAAACGCTGGCGGCAGAACGAATACGGTCAGCTGGAAGCCCTCGAAGGAGAAACGGAATTCTCCCACATACCGGACTGGAGCAACTGGGAGAGAGAATGTGTACGTCGTGAAATCGAGGACGGCACATATTATTTCGAAGACGACGTGCAGGTGCAGACCCTGCCGAACTGGACGAAATTCTATAAGCACGGTATGGGCAAACTGATCCAGACACCGTCGGGAACGCGGATCGAATGCAAGGCGTACGGCGAGGATACCGTGGTCGAAAAGGCACCGCTAGATATGTACAGCATGCACATCGAGTATGACTACCTCGGACGCGGCGACTGCGTGGACATCTCCACGAACGACGAGAGCTACTGGCTCTATCTCACGAAGCGAGACGCGATCACGAAGCTCAGCTTTGCGACGGAGGAAATTTACAAAAAAGCGTGCGCGAATGCGAATTTCGCGAAAAGAACAAGATAAAAATCAGACCATACAGGAGGTTTCCATGAATCCGAAAAAAGTGCAGATTTACGCCTCCCTCGAACGGATGGCGGAAGAAAACCGCGCCGCACAGGAAAAGCTCACCAAAGCGGCATCTCTCACTGAGTACCGTTCTCTCGTGAAGCCCGGCATGCAGGACGAAACGCCCGTCGCCGTCTGGTCGGACGCGTTCCAGACGGCGCTTGACGGGAACGAAATCGTCCGCATTCCCGCCTCAGCTGAACCGTATTATATCGACCGTCCCATCCTTATTCCTTCCGACCGCCGGATCGAAGCGGAGGACGGTGCCGTTATCCGCCTGCTGAAGGGCGTGCGTACCCTCATGTTCCGCAATGTCCACACCGCTGACGGTACCCATGCACCGATTTCCGCTGACGTCCGCGACCGCAACATCGCTATCTGCGGCGGACGATGGGAAGAATCCCTCACCGGACGTGCCGGTTACGGACGTTCGGGTATGTATGACACCGAACGCAGCTTCTACGGCGTATCGACCTGCATGTTCTTCAACAACATGGACGGTCTCACCCTGAAAAATATGACCTTCGCTCACTGCGGCGGATTTGCCGTGCAGACGGGGGATCTCACAAATGTCGATGTGGACAATATCACGTTCGAACGCTGCTACGCGGACGGTCTGCATCTCAACGGCAACACGGAAAACGTCCGGATCACCAACGTGCGCGGCCAGGTCGGCGATGATCTTGTCGCACTGAATATGTACGACTGGCAGAATTCCTCCGTGGATTTCGGGCCGATGAAGACTGTTCTCTGTGAAAATCTCGAACTTTCGGCGGACAGCGGCTACAAGGCCATGCGCATCGAACCGGGCGTATACTATTACGCCGACAGCTCGTCCGTGGATTGCGGTCTGTACGACGCGATCATCAAAAACGTCCGCGGAATCAACACGTTCAAGCTCTACTACCAGACCCCGGCTTATAAAATCGTCGGCGGCGAACCGGAGCGCGGCGGCCCCGGCAGCGGCGACTACCTGTTCTTCGAGGACATCACGATCGACCTGAACTCCCCGATCGACGGCTTCCGCGAATATAGGGAATCCGACCCCGTACGCGGCGCGTTCGCGGGCTTTGAATTCGGCGCGAACATCGGACACCTGTTCTTCGAGAACATCGACCTGACGCTGTATCCGGAAAAATACCCGCTGTCGTACCTGTTCTGCGTCGGGCCGAAGTCATGTGTCACCAATGACGGTGCCGTGGAAGTGTTCGACCCGTACGTCAGCTGCGAAGTCGGTACGGTTGAACTGAAAAATATCCGCGTGAACGGAGAAGAGCCGGATGACATTGCTCCGTACATCCGCGCGGTTTCGTTTGAAAACATCAACAACGACAACCGTTCCACGGGCAGCGGTACAATTGCCTGTGTGAAGTATGAAAAAGGAGAATGATATGCCCTCGCCCATTCTGACGTTTGAAAACGCGACGCTCGGTCATGACGGCCGCGCTGTCTGCCGGAACCTCAATTTCACCCTGCACGAAGGGGAATGTCTCTGCGTGATCGGCGGAAGCGGCAGCGGACGAAGTACGATCCTGCGGGTGATGCTCGGGACGGTGCAGCCGATGGAAGGGAAGCTCACCTACGCCGACGGTGTATCGAAGGAGGATATCGGTTGTCTGCCGCAGGTACGGGATCCGCACATGACGACGCGTGTGCGTGACGTGGTGATGGCGGGCTGCCTGCGGCGCGGAAAACTGCCGTTTTTCACGAAGCACGACCGGCAGATCGCGTCGGAACGCCTGCATCTGGTGGGCATCGCGGACATTGAAAAGCGGAAATTCTCGGAACTTTCGGGCGGGATGCAGCAGAAAGTCCTGCTGGCGCGGGCACTGTGCGCGGCAAAAAAGCTGCTCCTGCTCGATGATCCGGTGCACGGACTGGACAAAGGATCTGCGGACGAGATGTACGAGCTGATCGAGACGATCTGTATGGTCGGGATGCCGGTGGTGATGGTATCTGACGATGCGTCGGCGGTCTTCCGTCTGGCGACGCATATTCTGCATCTTGCTCCCTCGGATGAGCCGCGTTTTTACGGCACCAAGGAAGAATATCTCCGCACGTACGAAGGAAAGCTCTTCGAGGCCGGAGTGATTCTGTAAACAGGGGAGGAGAACTGATGGATATCCTGACAAAACGTCTGCTTCTGCGTCAGTGGCGGGAGACGGACGCAGATGCACTGTACGAAATCGGCCGGAATCCCGAGGTGAAGTTGGCGGGATGGGATGTCTATACCTCCCGCGAACAGGCGGCCGCGGCCATTGCCGTATGGAAGAACTTTGACGATACCTGGGCGGTCGTGCGTCGGGACACGGATGAAGTGGTCGGCTGGATTGTTCTGGAAGACTGCGGCCGCGACGAACGCTACCGGGAGATGGAATTTGTGATTGCCTCTGCGCAGGCGGGGCAGGGATTTGCGGCCGAGGCGGCGATGGCCGTTCTCCGTCACGCGTTTGACGTACTGGACATGAGTGCGGTCGCGATCTGCCATTACCCCGACAACCATGCTTCCCGTCGTGTGATTGAAAAATGCGGTTTCACGTACGAAGGAACCCTGCGGCGGTACAGCCGTCACCTGACCGACAGTGTGCGCTATTCCATGCTGAAAGAAGAATGGGATGCGCGAAGGAAAATATAGTTGTTCAGGGATAACTTTTTACAAAAAGTTATCCCTGAACCCTTTTTATATTATGAAAAATATATTGCAATTTCTTCAGAAATCCGGTATAATTTATATTGACTTATAAATTTTGTTCCACAAATTCCAATATTTCAGAAAGGGATCTCCATGAAAAAGAAAATCACCACCATGCTGCTGGCGATGCTGATCCTTCTCCAGACAGTCGCATGTGCCGAAAGCGGCGAAAACACCGACGAAACCGCAGGTTCTGCTGTGACCACGCCGGAAGTCGGCGCATCGGAAGAAATCGCAGCCGAAACCGAACCGGAAGACACCATCGAATCCATCGTTGCGAAGTTCAGCGACCGCGAT
>JBGVOJ010000492.1:0-2099 GCA_045126415.1 Eubacteriales bacterium
CGGTGTAACAGGGAGCAGCCATTTTGCACTGCGGAAATGCCGTAAGCAAAGAATCACCTTGACTACGTCTTCACAGAGATACATTACAGCAAAGACAGCTACAAACGGCAGTTCCAAAACAAATGCCGCGATCAAGGTTGCAGGGATAGAGAGACCCCAAAGACAGGACAGATCATAAAATACCCCTGTCGCCGTATCACCGCCGGAACGGAACACGCCGACGATCTGAATGTATGGGATATTTCGGAGAGGGATTTCAAGAGCATATACCATCAGCAGACTCTGAGCCGTCAGAAGTACGGACTCGGAAATATTACCGCTCAGGTTGAATATACTGACAAGCGGTCCGCGGAAAAGAATGATCGCCCAGCCGACCACAATGCTGACTGCCGGGATCAATACCGTAAAACGAAGGGCATCCTGCCATGCACGTTCGATCTTACCGGCTCCCACGGATTTCCCGACCATAACGCAGCAGGCATTGCAGAGCCCCACAAAGAACGCAAACGCGATACTTTCAAACGTACGTAGAATGGTTACCGCTTCATAGTTTTCATACCCCAGTGCTCCGAAGATCGCATTGAAGCAGAAAGTTCCAAGTCCCCACATGGATTCATTCGCCATGACCGGAAGAGCTTTCTTATAGAACAGGAGCAAACTTTCCTTTGTAAAACGGAAAAGTTCCTTCAGCGGCGCATATAGGATGTTTCCGGGGCGCATGGAAACCACCAGCAGAAGAATGGCTCCCGTCCAGGAAGAGATCACCGTCGCAAGAGCGGCACCGCGGATCCCCATCGCCGGAATTCCGAATCCACCGAAAATCAGAAGATAATTGAGCATGGCATTTTCCAAGGTCGTGATCAGAGAAACATACATGGGCAGCTGCACCTGCGCCGTACTGCGAAGAACCGCACTCCAGACACCGGAGATCACTACAGCAAAATAGGAGAATCCGGCAATCTGCAGATAAGCCACCCCTTCGGCAATAACAATCTCCTCGTCACCGAAAATCCTCATGACCACGGACGGTGCCAGACAGGCAGCCGCCATAAAAATCACGCCAAGCACCAGCCCGGAAAACAGTGCAATCCCGGAAGTACGGTGGATCCCTTTGCGGTCGTCCACACCGAAATACTGCGAAATAAAGATAGCAGCTCCCGAACTGACGCCGAAAAGGAAAATATTGAGAAGCCAGCTCCATTGTCCGGCCATTCCCGCAGCAGCCAGAGAGATGTCTCCCAGCATACTGACCATCAGAGTATCGACCAGAGAAAACGAGCTGGTCAGCATATTCTGAAAAGCAATCGGAAGGGCAAGGCGGAGCGTCACCCGCCAGAATCCCCTGTCACCGATATATTTAGTTAGATTCAAATTGTACAGCTCCTTACTCTTCAGATAAATTCGTCATACACTATACCATATCACGCCAGAACAGTCAAGGGGAAATTTCACTGTAAAATCACAAAAAATTCTTGACGGCATTCAAAGAATACGCTATAATAATGTAATAATAAGACAAAATCCATGAACGGAGGTAATTTTTCATGCAGAATTATAAACATGTCATTGTAATCGGTATCGACGGAGCCGGTGGATTCATCAAGGATGCCGAAACCCCTCACTTTGACCGGATCTTTGCGGATGGTGCCGTCACCTATACCGCACTGGCATCCAATCCTACTATCAGCGCAGAATGCTGGGGTTCCATGCTTCTCGGGATCGGTCCGGAAGTCCATAAACTGACCAACGGGATCGTTTCTTCCACCCCGTATCCGGTGAATTCCGCGTTTCCGTCCCTGTTCCGCCGCATCCGTGAAGTAATGCCCGATGCGGAACTCGGTTCCTACTGTGACTGGAATCCTATCACATACGGCATTGTGGAAAACAATCAGAACGTCACAAATGCCACCGCACGCGACACAGAGCTGATCCCCATGATCTGCGACTATATCCGCGAAAAGAAACCCACATTCCTCTTCACACAGCTCGACAGTGTGGACGGTGCAGGTCACGGTCACGGCTACGGTTCCGTTGAACATCTGCGGCGTATCCACGAAGTCGATGAACTGGTAAACGATGTTTATGAAACAATCCGCGAA
>JBGVOJ010000493.1:0-6717 GCA_045126415.1 Eubacteriales bacterium
ATCCGCCATCTTCATCGTGCTTCCCGAAGAAGACAACAGCAAGCATTTTATGGTGTCGCTGATCGTCCAGCAGTTATACAGAGAAATTCTCGCCGTCGCCGATGAACACGGTGGGAAGCTGCCGAACCGTGTGATGATGTACTTGGATGAATTCGGTACCATCCCCAAGATCAGTGATGCGGAAGTCATGTTCTCGGCATCCCGTTCCAGACGGTGGAGTATCGTGGCGATCATTCAGTCCTTTGCACAGTTGACGAAGAACTATGGCAGAGAGGGTGAAGAAATCATTGTTGACAATACCCAGCTCACGGTATTCGGCGGATTTGCTCCCAACAGTGAATCTGCAGAACGACTGTCCAAGTCTCTAGGTACACGAACTGTGCAGTCCGGATCGATCAGCCGGGGAAAAAACGATCCCTCCCAATCCTTGCAGATGATTGAGAGGGCACTCATGACTCCGGATGAATTAAAAAGTTTGCCGAAAGGTACGTTCGTGGTCACGAAGACCGGCGCGTACCCGATGCAGGTGAAATTGAAGCTGTTCTTCGAGTGGGGGATTATCTTCCCTGACGCGCTGTATGATGTGCCGGACAAGGGGAACCGCATTGTGGCGTATGCGCGGAAGGAAGATTTGCAGAAAAAGATGGAGGAAATCTATCCCACGAAGAAAGAGGAACAAAAAGAAACTGCCGCAGCTGAAAAGGTACACCGTCCGGAAAACAACGGTCGGTTCCATAAACCGCGGCAGAGTGAAAAACTGAAAGAGAATGATATCAGTGCAGTCATGGAAGAAGCACATGATTCCGCTGAGGAAGGAGAGATATACGATGAGGGAGTTCGAGATGATATACCGGGATGAGGTGTCGTCCAAAGCGGTGATGATCTACCGCTATCTGTGTGACCGGCAGGGGAAGCATGAAAATTGTTTTCCATCGCACCGTACGATTGCATTGGATAACAAATGCAGTGTGTCCACAGTGAAACGTGCGATTGATGAGCTTGTAAAAAAAGGGTATGTGGTGAAGGAGAAGCGTAGAAGAAAGAATGGGGGGAAAACGAGTAACATGTATCGGTGTAAATATATGGTGTAAATAAGAAAAATCAATCATAAACAAGATTTTGTGCATATATAGAAACATAATGTTTATTCACAAAGAACTTTCTGTGTGGTACAATATTGTCAGAAAATAAAATAAAGCAGCAGGGAGTAAATGTTATGATATGCACCGCAATTCAGAGACTGATCGAATATGGAATCCGCACAGCTCTGATCACAAAAGAGGATGAATATGTAGTCCGCAACGGCTTGATGGATGTGCTCGGTCTCACCGACTGGCAGGATGGAGAGATATCCGGTGAAATATCCGCAATCGATGATATTCTTGCACCGATCGTGGATTATGCCTGCGAACAGGGGATCATTCCCGATACATCCAGCTCACGCGACTTGTTTGATACAAAAATTATGGGTCTGCTCACGCCGATGCCGCGCGAAATCATCGCGGAGTTCCGCCGCAGATATGAAAAGAATCCCGTGGAAGCGACGGACTGGTATTATCGCTGCAGTCAGGACCTGAATTATGTGCGTGCCGGACGGATTGCAAACGATCTCCGCTGGCAGCATGAGACGGATTACGGTACACTGGATATCACCATCAACCGCTCCAAGCCGGAAAAAGACCCCCGCGACATCGCACTGGCAAGAACGCAGAAATCCGCCAATTATCCCATGTGTCAGCTGTGTCCCGAAAATGCCGGTTTTGCCGGAACGCTGCAGCATCCCGCAAGACAGAATCTTCGTCCGATTCCGATCACGGCAGCCGGAGAATCCTGGGCAATGCAGTATTCTCCGTACAGTTATTACAACGAACACTGCATTTTCTTCAACGAAAAACATATTCCGATGAAGATCGATGCAGCTGTCTTTGAAAAACTGTTCGATGTCATCGATTATCTGCCGCACTATATTGCTGGTTCCAACGCCGATCTTCCGATCGTGGGCGGCTCCATCCTGAGTCATGAGCATTTCCAGGGCGGCAGATACACGTTTGCTATGAACAAAGCACCCTTGGAAACGGAATTTTCGATTCCCGGATATCCGAGTGTAAAAGCAGGGATCGTCAAATGGCCGATGTCCGTGATCCGTCTGATTTCCGAAGACAGAAAGGAACTGGCGCTCTGCAGCAACCGGATCCTTGAACTGTGGAGAGGGTACAGCGACAGTTCCGTACAGATCTTTGCCGAGACGGACGGAACTCCGCACAACACCATCACGCCGATTGCCCACAAAGAAGGAAACCTGTATGTCTGCGAGCTGGTTCTCAGAAACAATTTCACAACAGAAGACAGACCTCTCGGTGTATTCCACCCGGCACCGGAACTTCATCATATCAAGAAGGAAAACATCGGTCTGATCGAAGTCATGGGTCTGGCGGTACTTCCCGCGAGACTTGCACAGGATCTTGACCGTATGGAAACCATGCTTGCCAATGGTCAGGACATCCGCTCCATGCCGGAACTTGAACAGCACGCAGACTGGGCAGACGAAGTCCTCGCAAAGCATCCCGAACTTACAGCGGAAAACGCGAGAAATATTCTCGAACAGGAGGTGGGGGAAGTTTTCCTTCATGTCCTCGAAGATGCGGGTGTTTTCAAGAGAACGGAAGAAGGACAGGCTGCATTCATGCGATTTGTTTCCGTACTGGGCAGCATTGCTTAAGTAATGTTGAATAACTGAATAGGATGTTCGCTTCGGTGAATCCGTTGCAGGCCGGCAGATACCTTTATCTGTCAGCCTGCATTTTTACTTTGTGCCGCGCTGCTTATACTCAGACGGCGTCATCCCCGTCCGTTTTTTGAATATCCGGCTGAAGTACAGTGCATTTTCATACCCTACAGCAGCAGCAATCTCGGCAATGCTCTTATCCGAGTTTTCCAGATACCCCTTTGCAGCCGCTATTCTTAATGAAGTAATATACTGCATCGGCGGAACCTTCATGACACTCTTGAAGCTGTGGATGAACCAATTGACACTCATCAGGTGTTCTTCGGCGTATTGTTCGATGGAGATGGGTTTGGTGTAGTTCTCATTGAAATAATGAACAGCCCGTTCGATATCGTTGATGGTATCGTTCTTGATCTCACGGCTTTCTTTAATATACCGGTTGATTGTCAGAAGAATATGGTGCAGATACAGCTTGATGATATCATCATAATTGGCACGCTGAAGCTGCATCTCGCGGATGATCTGGTTGTAAATCCACGGATAGTCGGGGGATATGCCGGTGAAAAATACGTTTTCTTCCTTCGGAAGTTCATAGCTGTCCAGATACTCTTCGATCTTCCATCCGGTAAAGTGTACCCAGTAGACTTCGGTTTTATCCTCGACATAATAATTGTAAACCTGCGGTTCCTTCGGTCGGAAGAGTACCATATGTCCCTTGGTCACGACCGTCGGCGTTTCGCTTCCCTTGAAATAAAAGTATCCCTTTCCCGCGGCGATATACAGCAGCTGATAATCGTTTCGTCCTTCCGGGTGGGGTGTTTCGATAACGGGTCCCGTATGTACGCGGTAATATCCGCAGTTGTTGATTTTTATGGGGACGGAAAGATCCTCCACATTCGGGTTCTCATCATCGACATATGCTACGTTGATATCCATGGCATTCTCGTACATGGCAGCCTCCGATAGTGTGATTTTGTCTATATTATACGCTATTTTGTGCTGTATTTCAAGATATTTCGAGTTATTTTGTGTATATACACAATAATTTTATATATTGTCACAATGATAAAGTGATGGTATAATATAAATGCAAGATAAAGCACGGCTCAAACACACAAAATCATAAAACAAAGGAGTTCATCATGGAACAGCGTAAGTATCTGAAATGGTATCACAAGGTCGGTTACGGAACCGGCGACGTTGCGGGAAACTGTGTGTACGCACTTCTCACCGCATTTATGATGATCTATCTGACCGATACGGTCGGACTCAGCATGGGGATTGTCAGTACTCTGATTGCCGTATCGAAAATCTTTGACGGTGTATCGGACTTCTTCTTTGGCAGAATGATCGACAAGACCCATACAAAGATGGGGAAAGCACGACCCTGGATGCTCTGGCCTTACATTGGCTGCTCGGTTTGTCTCGTCGCCTGCTTTGCGATCCCCACAAGCTGGGGCGAAACCGCACAGTACGCTTTCTTCTTCATCGCATATACCCTTCTCAATGCAGTTTTCTTCACGGCAAACAACATCGCTTATGCGTCTCTTACCGCTCTGATCACAAAGAACACCAGCGAACGTGTTCAGCTCGGCTCCTTCCGTTTCATCTTCGCCTTTGCAACCAAAATCATCATCGAAGCGGTTACAGTTCATGCAGTGATCTGGCTCGGGAACGACGCTTCTGCCTGGAGAACCATCGCAATTGTTTATGCGATTCTCGGCCTGATCACCAACACCATATCCGTCTTCTCCGTAACAGAACTTCCCGAAGCAGACGAAGGTATGGACGAGGAACGCGAAGAAGAGCACAAACTCACCTTCCTGAAGTCCTTCCAGCTTCTGCTGAAAAACAAGTACTATGTAGTCATCTGCATCACCTACATCATGACCCAGCTCTACGCCTCCGTTATCGGTATCGGTACCTACTATGCGAAGTACATTCTCGGCAATGAAGAACTTTTCAGCAGCCTCTCTCTCGCTATCAACATCACCATGGTTGTGTCGCTGATCGCACTTCCTGTTGTGATTCAGAAAATGGGCGGCATGTATAAATTGAATATGCTCGGCTATCTGGTCGCTGTGATCGGCAGAATCGGTGTTATGGCAGCCGGATACATGGGCAGCATTCCGCTGATGCTCGCGTTCACTGCACTCGCAACCTTGGGTATCGCTCCTCTTCAGGGCGATATGAATGCTCTGATCGCATCCTGCTCCGAATACACCACCCTTACGACCGGTCACCGTCTTGATGGCATGATGTTCTCCTGCTCCTCTCTCGGCATCAAGATTGGTGGTGCATTTGGTACTGCAATCTGCGGCTGGCTTCTCGATGCTGCCGGTTATGTTGAAAACGCAGCAGCGCAGACCGCAGATACCGTCGGTATGCTGCAGTTCCTGTATCTGTGGGCCCCCATCATCATCTGCGGTGTTATCCTGTTCCTGATTTCCAGACTGAAAGTAGAACAGGCAAATGCCCAGCTTCTTCGGGTAAAAAATATGACTGAAGACGATGTTGATACGGTTTACGGCAATGTATAAGTACGAGGACAAGAAAATGAAAGAATACGAAAGCTTTGAACGCATCGGTACAGAACCGCATCGCAGTTACTATATTCCCTTTGCTGAAACGGACACCATCCGGATCAAGCACGGGATTCAGGACCGCACCTCCAGTTCCCGGTTTATGTCGCTCGACGGCGTATGGCAGATTAGGCAGCATGCTCATGTGGAGGATTTTGAGATCGACGAAAAACTGGATGAAGCGATCCCGGTTCCTTCCTGTGTACAGATGCACGGGTATGACCATATCCAGTATCTGAACACCCGCTATCCCTTCCCGGTCATGCTCCCGCACCTTCCCTATGAAAATCCCTGCTGGCATTACCGCCGCACGTTCAATCTGAGAAAGCAGGCAGGGGAAAAGTATTACCTCAATTTTGAAGGCGTTGACTCTGCATTCTATCTGTACATCAACGGCAAATTCAAGGGTTACTCCCAGATTTCCCATGCAACCAGCGAGTTCGATATCACCGATCTTGCCGAAAACGGCGAAAACACCCTCGATGTGCTTGTGTTGAAATGGTGCATCTCCACCTATCTGGAATGTCAGGATAAGTTCCGCTTCTCCGGTATTTTCAGAAATGTATATCTCCTGACCCGTCCCGAAAAGCATATCACAGATTACAAGCTGGAAACCACAATTGAAGGCAAAAATGGTCTTCTGACGGTCATCAACGAAAGTGCAGTTGACATCCGCTGTAAGATTGCAGATATGGAAGCGGTTGTAAAAGTCGGCAGCAGCATCGGGATCTGTGTGGAAAATATCCGTCCCTGGACACCGGAGGATCCCAAGCTGTACGTCCTTCATCTGATCGCAAACGGTGAGCTGATTGAAGAAAAAATTGGTTTCCGGGAAGTGAAGATCGACGGTAAAGTGTTCAAAGTGAACGGCGTTCCCGTAAAGCTGAAGGGTGTCAACCGCCACGATTTCAACTGTGAAACCGCTGCTACGGTAAGCTTGGAAGACATGGCGAAGGACATTCATCTGATGAAGGAACTGAATGTCAACGCAGTCAGAACCTCCCATTATCCCAACAGTCCCGAATTCTATCTGCTCTGCGACAAGTTCGGCATCTACGTCATGGATGAAGCCGATCTGGAAACCCACGGTGCCTGCACCCGTGACGGTCGCTATGATATTCCCCTGTGGGAAGAATACGCGGAAAACGAGTTCTTTGCACCCGGTATTACGGACAGACATACCGCCCTTGTGGAACGGGACAAGAACCGTACCAGCGTTATCATCTGGTCTCTCGGCAACGAAAGCTCCTTCGGCAAGGCATTTTTCAAGGGAGCCAACTACATCAAGAACCGCGACAACACAAGACCTGTTCATTATGAAGGTCTGCAGAATGCCGATCCCAGGTACTACTACACCGAGCTTGTGGATATGGTCAGCATGATGTATCCTTCGTTTGATACCATCCGCGA
>JBGVOJ010000494.1:0-2169 GCA_045126415.1 Eubacteriales bacterium
CTGACTTCCGTCTCCACTACTTCTGATAATTTATATTGCTCCACTTTGTCGGCTGGGACAGTCTATATGGCTACGCACAGCCCCATCCAAATCCCCCTAAAAAAACAAAAAATCCGCACAGTACAAACCCGCTGTAACAGACTAAAAGGTTTTGAAGGGAGTTTGAGGGGAACTTTTTTCAAAAGTTCCCCTCAAGAAAGATATTTGATAAACCCACTTACGGATTTTCGTTGTTCTTCGCGTAGTTTTCGTTGAGCTTCTGCATAGTCTTCTGCCAAACCTTTTCGTTCTTGGCGAAATGGCTGGCAACGTCGGTGGAGTTGGCGCGGAGGAGGGTTTCGACGTAGCCGTCCACGGAGATGTCGTGCATGCGGGCGGTGTCGAAGTTGCGGTTACGGATGATCATCTGAACGATCTCGGAGGATTCGGGGTCACGTACGTTCTTGGTGGAGGCGAGGACGTCGATCAGGTCGGGAGTGATCATGTCGTAGGAGATCGCTGCCATTGCTTCGAGCATGGTGCCGACGTATTCCGGGTCGGTGCAGGACTTCGGAACAACTACCATCGAACCGGCGCCGGAGACGCAGGTGGAGTAGCGTTCCTGGGATTCGTCGTACTTCGGGTTCGGGAGAACGCCGAAGTCGTATTCCATTTCACGCAGGAAGGTTTCGATCTTCTGGAACGTGATGCCGCAGAAGTACGCACGGCCTTCTTCGAAGACCTTGAAGGAGCGTTCGTGCTGCTCGACTTCGTAGTTCGCGTTCGTGCCGATCAGTGCCGCATAAATCTTGTTGTAAATGTTGACCGCCTTTTCCTGATCCAGATCGAGAACGATCGTGCCGGTATCGTCACAGTGGCTGAAGTCGCCGCCCGCACCGTACAGAAGTGCCGCCGGATAGTCGCTCCAGCAGGTCAGCGAGAACAGGTCGTCTTCCACCTTGATTTCGCCGTCGCCGTTCAGGTCGGTCGTCTTGCCGTCTGCCAAAGCCTGATACTTGTCAAACGTCCACTTGCCAGCCAGTGCGTCTTCGTAGGGATAGGTCATGCCGTTGTCGTCAAACAGATTCTTGTTGAACAGCATACATTCGGACGTCAGAAGTTCCGTCGGGGAAATGTCGCCGATCGCAAGGAACAGATTCCCCGCAACCGTCATATCCGCAACTTCACTCTGGTCCCACCATTCCTGCTTCAGATCCACGCCCGGAAGGTCATAGAAATTGTACAGATAGCCGCCCGTTCCCATCGGATGCGCGGTGTAGTTGGACAGATACAGATCATACGACATATCGCCTGCCGTCGCGTCTGCCTTGACCATGTTGTTGATGCTGCCGAAGTCCGTCTGTTCCGCCGTCATGTTGACGTTGTACAGTTCGGAAACCTTCGTGTTTCTGCCGAATACAAGGTCGTTCAGCGTCGCACCGGTCATTTCTTCCGCCAGAATATCCACGTGACGGCTGTCCTGGTTCGTCGAAATCATGCGGTAGTCACGACCTTCAAAATCCTTGATCGTCAGCGTTGCTTCCGCCAGCGGACGTTCGGTCTCCTCCGGTACGGTTTCTTCCGCTGCAGCTTCTCCTGCTTCCGCTGCGGCTGCTTCCGTACCCGTCGTCGATGCATCTGCCGCTCCGCTGTCACCGGATTCCGAGCAGGACAGCAGCGTGCCCGCCGTCATCAGCGCACACAGAATCATGCACAGCAGTCTTTTCTTTGCCATAATGTTTTTTCTCCTTTGTCGTTTTTGAAACGATTCAATATTTTGATATTTCATTATATCACAGATTTATGAATAATTTATGAATGTGTAAAATTTAACTGCATTTGAAAATTGTTATTGCTGTAAATGAGCCAATCCACAAAATATCAAGACTGCAAGGGGATTGTTTAGGGGAAACGGTCGCTTTTTGAAAAAAGCTCCGCAAAAACTTTGGACTGTTGTAGCCGGTTTGTGGGGCTGATATGATTCAGAAGGGGAAAAGGGAGAAATTTTCGGTGGAGTACGGCTGAAATTTGTTAGACCTGTAGCCGTGGAGTCATAAAAATCATCAGGAATAGTGGAGCGACTTCACGGGGCTTCGCTCCCCGTTCAGCACAGACCCCTTCCGTCTCCGGAATGTAGTGCGTCACATTACAATTCAGCTACGTTTCGTATAACACCGCATGTCTTGGCTG
>JBGVOJ010000495.1:0-1752 GCA_045126415.1 Eubacteriales bacterium
TATTATCCGACGTATCGGCTGTTTTATGAGGATGCGGAAATACCGGAACAGATATACACGTTTGTCGCACAACATTGGATGGAATAACGATAAAATTTTACGATCATAAACAGAAGGAGGAAAACCGATGAAAAAACATCCATTGAAACAGTGGAAAATCACGCAGAACGGCAGTACGCGCGAAGTCACGATTCCGCACGACTATATGCTCGCCGCAAAGCGCACTCCGGAGAGTCCTACGGGGGCGGACGGCGGATTTTTCAACCCGTCCCGCGCGGCGTATGAAACGACGTTTACCGCCGATCCGAATGCCGCGCACCATCTCCTGCATTTCGACGGGGTCATGGGACTGTGCGAAGTTTACGTCAACGACAATTTCGCCGGACGGCACAGCTACGGCTACACGCCGTTCTTCATTCCGGCGGACGATTTTATCAAAGAGGGCGAAAACCACGTCCGCGTGACCGTTGACCATACCGCGCAGCCGTGTTCCCGCTGGTACACCGGTTCCGGAATTTACCGTAATGCGGAAGTGCTGACCGCCGGGGAAGATTATATTGCACCGTACGGGATTTTTGCAAAGACTCTCCGCATGAATGGCGAGAGCGATGAAGCGTACGTTTCCGTGGAAACCACGGTGGTTGCGGAATCTCCCAAAACAGCCGAACTGACCATCCGTTTTGGCGATTTTGCGGCTCTTACCCGTCATGTCTGGCTGAACAAAGGTGAAAATACCATTCCCGTAAAGACGATGCTCCACGGAATTTCCGCGTGGACGCCCGATACTCCGGTAATGTACGACGTGAATGTCACCCTCACGACCGATAAATCCACGGACAGCGCGGCCGTTTCTTTCGGGATCCGTACCGTGGAAAACCATCCCGAACAGGGTTTCCTCCTCAACGGAAAACCGCTCAAGCTGTACGGTACCTGCAACCACCACGACAACGGCATCGTCGGCGCGGCATCGTTCCGCTCGGCGGAAGAACGCCGCGTGCGCATCCTCAAGGAGAATGGCTTCAACGCCATCCGTACCGCGCATAACCCGCCGTCTTCCGTCCTGCTCGACGTCTGCGACCGCATGGGGATGCTCGTGATTGACGAACTTTTTGACGCGTGGCGCATCGGCAAACGCGAATTTGACTACCACATCTGGTTCGACGAAAACTTCCGCAACGATACCGCAATGACCGTGAAGCGCGACCGGAACCATCCGTCCGTTATTATGTGGTCCACGGGGAACGAAATTGCCGAAAAGAACGGTCGCGCGAACGGCTACCGTACCGGTTCCGCCATTGCGGAAACCATCCGTGCATATGACGATACCCGCCTTGTCACCCACGCGCTCTGCACGTTCTGGGACTACTGGGAATACGATCAGAAGGAACAGGCAACGCGCGATTATCCGGCGGAAAAGCTCGACTTCTTCTCCGAAAAAACGATGTATACTGCCGATATCCTTGACGCAGTCGGCTATAACTACCTTCTCGACCGTCTCGACAAGGACTTCATCCGCTTCCCGGACCGCCTGATCATCATGACGGAATCCTTCCCGGTGGATGCATTTGCCGCCCGCCGTGCGATGGACAAGCATTCGCGCTTTATCGGCGAATTTGTCTGGACGGGCTGGGATTACTTCGGGGAAACCGGTCTCGGGCATATCACGGACGATCCCAACAAACGCTGGGGTCAGACCACGCTCCCGGAACATACGGCGAACTGCGGTGATTTCAACATCTGCGGCTTCAAGAC
>JBGVOJ010000496.1:0-1912 GCA_045126415.1 Eubacteriales bacterium
TAATGGTTGACTGCCGGTGCGTCGCCGTACATATCGGAACGCATCGTCCGGTCTCCTGCAGCGGAGATCGGTATCAGTACTGTTTTCGCATCTACTTTTTTGTAGAATTCCAGATTTCCGGTGTCGCACAGTCCGTGATGCGGCAGCTGCAGAATATCGCATTTCAGCCCATTCGGGTAACGCCATACAACAATCTGCATATTCCGGTGATACGCATCGCCGGTGAACATGATTTTCCGACCTGCCCCCTGTGCCGTGAAGATCAGGGAGAGCTGGTTCGGATTGTTCAGGATCGAGCAGTCCGTCGGAGTATACAGGAAATGCAGCCGCATTCCGTCCGTTTCCATAACCTCATCCACATTCGGAATCACGGCTTCAGCACCGGTTACCGCGAGGATTTCGTCAAAATGCGGGAAAGCATATCCGATGCCGTTCCCGCGCGCATCGCGGAATTCTTCCGGGAAGTGGTAAATCAGCGTTTTTACGTCCACACGTGCGGCAAATTCCGTGCGCCGGCAGATTTCGAGCAGGGCACCGTAGTGATCCCCGTGCGGATGGGTGATGATCCAGAAATCCACCACCGGTTTTCCGTCCGCGTTCGCTTCCAAAAGTTCCAGAAGTGCTTCCGAATCTTCGGGATGTCCACCGTCAACGGCGATCAGATGACCGTTTTCTGTCCGGAGCAGATACCCCATTCCGGCGGCTGCCCATCCGACTTTGCTGTCAAACGCACCGTTGTAAGCTGAAGCTTTGGTCGCATACTGTATCAGTTTTTCCATCCGGTTTCCTCTCATTCCACCGTGAGATCGCCGTATTCCACGATGAACTGCGCAGATGCAATCCACTTGCCGGCGACAAAATCACGTCCACGGGCGATTACTTTGTCCTTGTAACCATAGAAATAATAGCCTTCTGAGCCGGGAATTCCCTTTTTGGTGATTTCGGCTTCGTCGTCCCAGAGATAACCGCCGGAGGAGGTGTTGAAAATGGTCGGCAGTTCGCTGTCACGCAGTTTCATTGTGTGCGGGGAATTGAGAACCCAGTGGCTGTGACCGCTGAACAGGATAACTTCCGGGTATTTCTTCAGAACCGCTGCCAGTTCCACAGTCTGTGTAACGCCGTGCCAGTGCTGGTAAGCGAAAGTTCCCGCTACTGTGTCAATCATACCCTGATGCAGGAAAACATAGACAGGACGGTTCGGATCACGGTTTTCCGCGAGCTTTTCGTCGAGCCATGCAAGCTGAGTTTCGGACAGATACGCGTGACCGCCGACTTTTTCGCCGCCGAGGAAGATAAAATGAATCCCGTGAATCCAGCGGTCGAAGTAAGACTTGTCACCGTCGTTGTTTGTCCCCTTGAGGAAGTTTGCCAGCCGGATTTCGTACGGTGTGTCGTCAAAACCGAGGTCATGGTTGCCGATGGCAAAATAGACTTTCGGTGCCGCTTCACCGGCGTTCCGTATAATTTACTGCGCGTTTTCGTATTGCCGCGGGTCTGCGTTATCTCCGGTGTCGCCGTTGATGAACAGACCGATGCTGTCCGGCGAAATTTTCTTGATTTCCTCCAGCACGTTTGCGAAATGCCGATTGTGTACATGATTTTGATCGAGCGTGATGTGGATATCACTCTGTACCTGCAATTCATAGTCCGCTTTGCCGAATTCGTAGTCCGATACCCCTGCCGGAAGCATCGCGCAGGCACATTCTTCCGATACCGTACCGTCTTTCACTGCGTAAACGAGAATCCGGTTCGCGCCGCAGGGAATCAGCGTACTCGGAACAAGGGAATAAACCGTTGTTTCTCCGGTGCATGCAATCGGTGCAAACGCGGTGTAATCCGCAAGCACACCGGCTTCATCCGCCCAGTACGCACGGTATTCGTCCGGCAGTTCTCCGCCCATGCGGATTGTCAG
>JBGVOJ010000497.1:0-2623 GCA_045126415.1 Eubacteriales bacterium
ACGCCTGCGGCGCGCATAACGAGGCTGACTTCCGGGAGTACGGCAAATACGAGGGGGAAAGGACAACTATGCCTGGCGTGCAGGCCATCGTTGGTTTTGTTTGATTGGATTTGCGTTTACACAAAATTTTATGGGGTTCCGGAATCACAGACATGAAGACAAACCTTGTGTCTGTGATTTTTCTTTTTCCGGGAGTTGTGTCTTTGATGATACAGGAGTATTATGTAGCCGTGCGAGGATGGAAGGTTTTTTCTCTTGTTTTTTCGGTGTATCTTCTGCTGGAGTCATGCTTGTCTGCTTCTCGATATCCAGTTCGGCGTTCAGCTCGATCAGCCGGGCGTTCTTCGTTTTCAGTTCTTCTTCCTGGGGAAACGGTTTTCCCACCTCCGCTTTCGCCATTTCCAACTGTTCCCGGATTGATGCAAGCTGTACCTCTGCCGCCTGAATACGTCCGGGGATATTCCCAAGCGCATTGTCGATACGAATCAGATTCCCACGGACATCATTCCCAAGTTCAACCCTATGGGAAATCTCGCCTTTCAGCGTCAAGACATACTGCCGTCCGAAATCTTCCAGTGTCAGAGACATATCAAATCCCCGGTAACTGCCAATTTTCAGCAGTTCCAGTCCCTGTGCCTCTTTCATCACAGACAGCAGAACTTCACCGGCGGTATCTTTTTCAGAATATTGTTTTCCTTTGATCTCCATCCCTGCAAATCCATCGGTTGGATGCGGGTGGGATTCTGCTGTGGCACGGTCTTTTTTCAGTCCGGCAATTGTTGTTTCTGCGGATTCAATTCTCGCAGGATACCGGATATGTATATCATCCTCCAACCGATGCTGTTTGCTTTGATGGTCAGCTTTCAGCACTTTCAGCTTTGCTACATCCACATCCAGATTCATCTTTTCGCGGATACGCTCATCTCCGGCGCACAATGCTTTAACTTCGGTGTAGGACAATGCCGTTTCGTCCACATCATCACAGGTACGGACAGGAGATTTGCTTGTCATGATCTGGCTGATGAATTTCTGCTTATTTTCGACCGTCTGCCAGAGGTAGCTGTCAAAACTTTTCTCCGTCACATACCGATAAATATGTACTTCCGGATTCATATTCCCCTGACGGACAATTCTGCCTTTTCGCTGTTCCAAATCTCCCGGCCGCCACGGACAGTCGAGGTCATGCAAAGCAACAAGCCTGTCTTGACAATTCGTGCCCGCACCCATTTTCGAGGTACTGCCAAGCAATACACGCACCTGTCCGCTGCGGACTTTTCCGAACAGTTCCTTTTTCTTTACTTCCGTATCAGCATCATGGATGAAAGCAATTTCACTCGCCGGAACTCCACGGGCAATCAGCTTATCTCGAATATCCTCATACACTGTGAACGGTTTCTCATCGGGAATATCATTGTCAATCGTTCCAACAACTCCATGTACATCGGCATCCACCGCTTTTCCGGAAACTTTGTCCGCCGTCTTTCCTTTCGGCGTGGAAATATCGCAGAACACAAGCTGTGTCAGTTTTTCCGGCTGAGTATCCTTCCAAATCTGATGGATGTTGTCAATACACAGATTTACCTTACTCATCGGATCGTCCGGCAGATTGGGGTTGATGATCCGCTGATCCAGTCCGAGTTTTCGTCCATCCGACGTAATCTTGAGCATATTATCGACCGATGGATCAACCGTTCCAGAATGAACTTTTGTTGCACGTTCCGACAGTTCCGTCATCATCGCCTGCTGAACTTCCGTAGGCTGCGCCACAACATTGTGATATACAGCGGTAGGTGTGGGTAAATGAAGCTGGTCGGCGGTTTTTATGTCAGCCGCTTCCTTGAACAGATTCATGAGTTCCGGAAGATTAAAGAACTTCGCAAAGCGGGTTCTTGCACGATAGCCGGTTCCTTCCGGTGCAAGCTCGATTGCGGTAGTGGTTTCGCCGAACGTGGATGCCCATGCGTCGAAGTGATTCAGATATTTTTTCTCCAGTGTATCATGCTGAAGATACCGCATCATCGTATACAATTCGGTCATTGAGTTGCTGACAGGCGTACCCGTAGCGAATACTACGCATATGCTTCCGGTAATCTCGTCCAGATAGCGGCACTTCATGAACATATCCGAGGATTTCTGCGCGTCGGTAGTCGATAACCCTGCCACATTCCGCATCTTTGTATAAAGGAACAGGTTTTTGTAGTTATGACTTTCGTCCACATAGAGCCGGTCAACACCAAGCTGCTCAAACGTGATTACGTCATCCTTGCGGGTATCGTCCTGTAACTTCGATAGTCGTGATTCCAGACTTTTCTTCGTCCGCTCCAACTGCTTGATCGTGAACCGCTCCGCATTGCTGGCTTCCAGTTCGGCAATCCCGTCGGTGATTTCCTCAATCTGTTCCTTCAGCAGTTTTTCCTGCCGTTCCTTCGACATCGGGATTTTTTCAAACTGGCTGTGTCCCATGATTACGGCATCATAGTTACCCGTAGCGATTCTGGCACAGAATTTCTTACGGTTCGCCGGTTCAAAATCCTTTTTGGTGGTGACAAGAATGTTTGCCGAAGGATAAAGCCGCAGAAATTCGCTTGCCCACTGTTCGGTCAGATGGTTCGGCACGGCAAAG
>JBGVOJ010000498.1:0-2363 GCA_045126415.1 Eubacteriales bacterium
TAGTACAATGCGTTCCGGTTTTCGATTTTCCCCTCGTCACGCAGTCTGCGCATATCCTCCCTGCCGTAGCGTTCCCAGAGTCTGTCATTGAAGGCTTTCAGCCCGTCCGGTGCCAGATGAAAAAAGGTCGGAACCTTATCCGGCGTCTGATGTACGATCGCTGCTTTTACTCGTTCACGTCGTGTCATGTTGCACCTCGTTTCTTGATACGGAAACTGTATTTTTCTGTTCTTTCGTTCTGTCTGAAAACTTCCCCTTGATTTTTGAGAAAAACTGACGTATAATGGAAGCGGAATTGGTGATATTGCAGAACAAGAGACAAAGATATCCCCTCTTTATGGATATTATAACAAGGTTTCTTTCCGCGCACCATAGCTGTATGTGTGGTAAATTTGGCATTTTGTCCGGAGGTTTTCATGAAAAGCACCGCTCTTCCCCCGACGGAAGCGGATCATCTGATCCACTGGGAAAGAACCGAAGATATCCTCGGAGGTTCTCTCCGTGATCTGTATTTCAACATGATGTACGCCGGCCGTTATGTCTGCCGGAAGACATTTTCCATCCACAGAAAGAACATGGACTCAATCCTTCTTCTGCTGACCGTGGACGGCGAAGGAAAGCTGCGGTATCAGGAAAAGGATTACCGTCTGACGCCGGGAAGTGTTATGCTCATCAATACGCGGAATCCGCATGAATATCAGGCGCTCGATGACGGCTGGATCTTCAAATATCTGCACTTCCGCGGCGCAATGAGTGACGCATACCAGTCGTATATCGAAAATCGCTTCGGTTCGGTATTTCCTCTGCACCGGAAAAATCATCTGGAAACGGAGGAACGGCTGGACGCCGTGTATCACGCAACGGAGGAAGAAGGAAGTCCGGATTATGCCGCTGTATCTGCGACAATCTATTCGATTCTCACATCGTTTCTGTCTCCGGAAAACGCAGTCGGTTCCGCTCAGAAATCCGCAGCGGCTATCCAGCAGGCAGCAGCATACATCGCTGAAAATTACAGCCGGAACATTACCACACAGGAGATTGCCGATGCGGCGTATCTCTCCCGTTCCTATATGTCCGAACTGTTCTCAAAAACCTACGGAATGTCTCCGCATGAATATCTCACCATGTACCGGCTTTCCCACGTGAAGGAAGAACTTCTGAACAGTACGGTTTCCGTATCGGAGATTGCGGAACAAACCGGTTTCCGGGATGTGTTTACCTTATCCCGGGTATTCAAGCAGAAGTTCGGAATGTCTCCGTCCGAGTACAGAAAGAGCATCCTCGACTGAATCGGTAAACACCGGACCGGCAGAAAATTTCCGTTATCGGCACTCCCGCCTCATTTGCCTGATCTGTGTCTGCCAGACAGAAGGGCACTCCGGGATTCCCCCGGAGGAATACGAATTCCATTCCCAGCAGAAGCGTCATCTGCAATTATCAATAAATGCAGTCATGCTGCCATTACTCTACCAAACAGAAAGGAAAAAATTATGAAATGCTCTGAAATCAACATCCGTGACCCCTTTGTCATTTATCAGGATGGAACCTACTATATGTACGGTACCCGCGCTGCCAATTTCGGACAGCGTACCGGCGGTTTCGATGTCTACACTTCCACCGATCTGGAGACATGGAGCGATCCAATCCCCTGTTTCGACTCCACTGAGTTCGAGCTGAATCGGTGTGTCAATTGGGCACCGGAAGTCCACATCTATAAAGGCACATACTATATGCTGGCAACCTTCACCCGTGAATGCGGTCTGCGCGCTACTCACATTCTGCGTTCGGACAGCCCTCTGGGTCCCTTCGTGCCTCACGGTGACAAGGTGCTGACTCCCGTGGAATGGGAATGTCTGGACGGAACTCTCTATGTAAGTCCCGAAGGAAAGCCCTATCTGGTGTTCTGCCATGAACATACCCAGATACTGGACGGCACCATCTGCTATGTGGAGCTGAACGAGGATCTGTCCCGCGCTGTGAGTGAACCCGTTACCCTGTTCAAGGCTTCCGAATCGGGCTGGGCAAACGCACTCCCCATGGGTGATGGAGATCACTATGTCACGGACGGCCCCTTCATGTACCGTTCGGAAACGGGCGAGCAGTTCATGATCTGGTCCTCCTTTATCAACGGCAGATATGTTGTACTTCCCGTAAAATTTGCGGACGGCAGACTGGGAACCGAATTCGAACATCAGGAACCCATTATCACTGACGATGGCGGTCACGGCATGATCTTCCGTGCCGACGAGCGGCTGTACCTCACCTTCCATTCTCCGAATGCTTCGGGATCGGAACATCCCTGTTTTGTTGAGATCGTGGACAAGGGTGACCGGATCGAGCGCAAATAACGATCGGTATAGGAT
>JBGVOJ010000499.1:0-7084 GCA_045126415.1 Eubacteriales bacterium
CGAAATCATCGGCGACGACAAGATGCTCCACGGTCAGGCAACCGCAACCGAAGCGGACGAAATCGTGAAGGAAGCCGAAATGGTCAAGAATGTCGTCCGCGGCAATTTCTTCATCAAGATTCCGATCACCCGTGAAGGTCTGCGCGCAACCGCGATCTGCAAGGACAAGGGCATCGGCGTAACCATGACCGCGATCTTCACCCAGCAGCAGGCTCTCATCGCCGCAAAGGCAGGCGCGGACTTTGTCGCTCCCTACATCAACCGCCTCGACAACATCGTTTCCGACGGTGTCCGTGTTGTTGAAGAAATTTCCGACATTTTCAAGAACTATGATATCAAGACCAAGATCCTCGCGGCAAGCTTCAAGACTGTCGAACAGGTTCACAAGGTTTCCATGAGCGGCGCACACGCCATCACCATCAACCCCGACCTCTTCGACATGCTCATCTACCATCCGCTGACCTACTACGCAATCGACGACTTCTCCAAGGACTGGGAATCCGTCTACGGCGAAGACAAGGTGTCCGATCTTCTGAAATAATTATGTTTTGTGTGGAAAAACTTTTTTCAAAAAGTTTTTCCACACACCCCTTTTCAAAAACTTTCAATCTATAAAAGGTGATATAGTAAGTGCAGAGCTGTACTTACTTTTTTCATTTTGATGATTTTTTACCTGAAAACTTGCATCCGTTTGGAAAACGTGTTATAATGACGACAACATTCCACAGAACGGAGATAGCATTATGACTACGGAAAACATCACCACCACCCGCGACCTGATGAATTTCATCGAAAACAGCCCTACCGCGTTCCACGCAGTTGACAGCGCGGCAAAAATTCTTGACAATGCCGGATTCGAGCGTCTGAACGAATGTGACGCATGGAATCTGGTACGCGGCGGCAAGTATTACGTCACACGCAACCTGTCCTCCATCCTTGCGTTTGTCATTCCGGAAACCTTCACGGAAACCTTCATGATCACCGCGAGCCACACCGACAGCCCGACCTTCAAGCTCAAGACCGCCTATGAAGCCGAAGCATTCGGAAAGTACATCAAGCTCAACGTGGAAAGCTACGGCGGAGTTGTCAACTCCACATGGCTCGACCGTCCCCTGTCCATTGCAGGACGTGTGATTGTCAAGGAAGACGGTAAGTTCACCGCAAAGCTCGTGAAGATCGACCGTGACCTCGTCCTCATCCCGAACGTCGCCGCACATCAGAACCGCTCCATCAACAGCGGCTTCGTTTACAACGTGGCGTCCGACCTGATGCCCCTCTATTCCGCAAAGGACGGCAAGGGCAGTCTGAAAAAGATGATCGCGGAACAGATCGGCTGTGATCCCGAAGCAATCACCGTCTCCGACCTCTTCCTGTACAACCGTACGCCCGCGACCGTCTGGGGTGCCGACAACGAATTCTTCTCCTGCCCGCGCATCGACAACCTCCAGTGCGCGTACACCACGCTGATGGGGCTTGTGAACGCAGCGGACGAAGTAAAATCCATTGCCGTTTACTCCGCATTCGACAACGAAGAAACCGGCAGCTCCACCAAGCAGGGGGCAAACTCCCAGTTCATGTTCGACACGCTGTCCCGCATCTGCGAAACCTTCGGGCTTGACCTGCGCCGTGTTCTTGCCTCCTCGTTCATGGTTTCTGCCGACAACGGTCACGCGAGACATCCGAACCATCCCGAGTTCTCCGACGCGCAGAACGCGCCGCACATGAACGAAGGCGTGGTTATCAAGTCCAACGCTTCCCAGAAGTACACCACCGACGCTATTTCCGCCGCGATATTCAGCGAAGTCTGCAAGCGTGCGGACGTTCCGGTACAGCTCTTTGCCAACCGCAGCGACATGGGCGGCGGTTCCACGCTCGGCTCCATCTCCAACACCAACGTAGCGCTGAACACGATCGACATCGGTCTCGCACAGCTCGCGATGCACTCCTCCTACGAAACCGGCGGATGCGCGGACACCCTCTACATGATCCGCGCCATCACCCAGTTCTACAAGAGCGCCATCACCGCAGAGGCTGACGGGATTTATAATATTGAGTAAATTTATTGGGGAAGGAACTTTTTGCAAAAAGTTCCTTCCCCTGAAGACTTCCTCCGGAAGTCTTCACCCATCCTCAAAAAACTTCAAACGAAAAAAGAAAATTCAGTATTGTGCAGATTGACTGCAAAAGGAGATTGTTATGAAAACTTATGATATTGCCGCTTATATCTGGCCGTCGTATACCGGGAAGGAACCGCGCACGCTTCAGTTCTGGGAACAGGGGATCGGCGAATGGCAGTCCGTGCTTTCCGCGACTAACAAGGTCGAAGGACAGCAGTTCCCGCGCAAGCCGCTGTGGGGAACCGTGGACGAAGCGGATCCCAAGGTTATGGAATTCCAGATCAAAGAAGCTCTCCGTCACGGCGTGAACGTGTTCATCTATGACTGGTACTGGTACGACCGCCGTCCCTTCCTCGAACAGTGCCTGAATGAAGGCTTCCTCGGCGCACCGAACAACGAAGACATGAAGTTCTATCTCATGTGGGCAAATCACGATGCCGGCTACACGTGGGACAAGCGTCATTCCGACTGCAGCGAAGTAATCTGGCTCGGTTCCCAGCCCCGAGAAGAATTCGAACGGGTCTGCCGCCGTGTGATTGACCAGTATTTTACCCGCCCGAATTATTACAAAATAGGCGGCTGTCCCGTATTCATGATTTACGATGTCATGAACCTCATGAAAGGTCTCGGCGGCGTGGACAAGACCCGCGAAGCCATCGAATATTTCCGTTCCCTCGTCAAGGAAGCCGGGTTCCCGGATCTGCATCTCCAGCTCACCATCTGGGGCGAAAACGCCGTCAACATCAGCGGCGTGGACAGCGAACGCTCCGGTTCGACCCGTGACATCGTTCCCGCGCTCGGCTTTGACTCCGTCTCCCACTATCAGTTCGTTCATTTTACCGACTGCCACCGCGACTATCTCGACATCCTGCCGGACGTTGCAAAGGAATGGGAACGCATCCGTGCGGAATACGATGTTCCCTACTACCCGCACGTGACCATCGGCTGGGACAACAACCCGCGGCATCTGTTCACCTCCTATCCCATCATGAAGAACAATACGCCCGAAAACTTCAAAAAGGGGCTGGAAATGGCGAAGGAATACGCGGACAAGTACAACGACGTCCCCCTGATCACCATCAACAGCTGGAACGAATGGACGGAAATGAGCTATCTCGAACCGGACGACGTCAACGGATACGGCTATCTCGAAGCAATCCGCGACGTATTCACAGAGCAGAAAGACTGAAAGAAAAGTAATATTGCCCTTTTTCCATAACATTTCAATTTCCATTAATATTTAAGTAATATTAATATTTTTCACCACTTGACTTCCTTCCAGTTTTATGGTATAAATAGTATAAGTATTGTTGCGTCTATATAATTACATTCGTAATTATGCATAAATGCACAGTATAAATCATGAAAGGACATAAAACCATGAAAAAAGCTCTCTCTCTGCTTCTGGCCGGAATCGTAACCGTTTCTGCAATGGCAATCCCGGCTTCCGCCAGCTTCATTCAGGAAGAAGCCTATTACGAAATTGCTTTCGGCGTAAAGAAAGCAGCAACCGCATGGGCACCTGATGGAACCTACACCCCCGGCGAATATTTTGACATCGCCGTTGACAACGCATGGCGTTCCTCCGCTTGCGCGGACGACGCGAACGACGAAACCGCATTCGGTCTCGACTACAAGCTCGCTCTCTCCTGGGACGAAAACTACTTCTACACCTACGTTCAGTTCACCGACCCGAACGGCCACGACAACACCTACGGCGCTGACGTAGGAAACATGTGGCAG
Organism: Eubacteriales bacterium; assembly: GCA_045126415.1. Classification (GTDB taxonomy): domain Bacteria; phylum Bacillota; class Clostridia; order Oscillospirales; family CAG-272; genus UMGS1696. The sequence continues at coordinate 3,861 of JBGVOJ010000499.1, forward strand.
GCAGGCGCGATCCAGATCGCACATGCTGACGAAGATCAGATGGGTGAAAGCCGTCTCGAATACGGTGTTGGTCTTACCTCCGATACCAATGAACTGGTTTCCACCGTATGGGCTGACTACCTTGCATCCGGCTTTGTTCCGAAGGCAAACGAAGACTTCATCGTTACGGTTGACGGTGATCTCGTAACCTACGAAGCACGTACTCCTTTCTCCTCCTTCACCACCCTTACCCCTGAAGAAGGCGCAATTGTAAGTGCTGCTTACGTTATTTCCTGGGGTAACGGCACCGATTACTGCCATACCCAGCTCGCAGAAGGTATCACCGGTAACGGTAAGGACGCAGGCGCGTTCGCTATGATCACTCTCGAAGGTGTCGGCGAAGTTACCGCTGCTGCTCCCGCTGCATCCGCATCCGCTGCATCCGGCGCAGAACCCACCATCCTCTGGGACTTCAACTCTGACGAAGCCATGAGCGATTCCATGGGCAGCGCAAATGTCCTTGCTTTCTTCGGTGACACCGTTGACGGCGTGGAATGTTATGAATTCCTCGGCTCCGGTGCTGACCCGTACGTTCCCATGAACATCTCCGCAGACAATGTTGAAGATGTGTTCTGGGCAAAGGCTCGTGTAAAGAACCCCTCCGTCGCAACCGCAATCGAACTCTTCGGTGCAACCAACGGCCGTTCTCTCTCCGGTCCGGAATGTACGCACATCGACGTTAAGTCCGAAGATGAAGGCTGGTACACCTACCTCATCTACATTCCGGATGAAAACGTAAAAACCGCAAACGCATTCAAGGGCGCTTCCCTTACCGAAACCTACTGGGAAGGTACCGTAGAATACATCCGTCTCGACCCGCTGTGGAGAGCAGACACCGGTACTACTGACACCGGCGGAAACATGGAAGGCGGCGAATCCATCTACATCGACTATATCGCATTCTTCCCGACCAAGGAAGACGCTCTCGCATTCCGTCCCGAACTTGACAACTACGCATTCCCGGAACAGGCAGGCGCAGCTGCTGCAGCTCCCGCAGCACCCGCAGCTTCCACCGCAGCAGCCGGTGAAATCGTAACCTCCGGTCTCGTAGCGAACTTCGAAGGTTCCTACGGTAAGGCAAACGGCGAACCCGATGTTTGGAAGGATTCCGTAAAGGGCTACGAACTCGAAGCTGCTCTCGACGACAACAACTACTGGACCGACAACGCGTTCCATGTAGACTCCGCGTACAACTACTTCCCGGATGAAATCGTTGAACTCGTCAACGGTGAAAAGTTCTCCGTAGAAATCGCTCTCGGCGAACTCGAACTTCCCGGTACTTCCTACATTTCCTTCATCATCTCCGACAACGACAACTTCTCCCTGTTCAACCGTGTTGACGGTGACTACATCGAATTCAAGGCTGCTTCCAACGAACGTCCGAAGGTTCCGGGCGGTGCGGACTATGCAAACAACTCCACCCTCACCGTTACCTTTGATCTTGATTCCGACGTTGTTCTCTACGTTGACGGCGTTGAAATCGGCAGAGCAATGACCACCGCGACCATCGACGCGGACACCCTCTTCCTCGGTCACTACGATGCAGCCCGCAACTGGATCGGCGACGTTTACGGCATCCGTTTCTACGACCGTGCCCTGACCGCTGAAGAAGTTGCTCAGAACGCAGCTTACGACGCACAGTTCCGCGGCGGCGCAGCAGCTCCGGCAGCTCCCGCAGCTACTGAAGAAGTTCCCGCAGCAGATGTTCCCGCAATCGAAGCAATTGCTCAGGATTATCCGAACATGGACCTCGTTGAAAACAACGGCGCAGGTTATGCTTCCCTTGACGAAGCAGTTGCTTCCATCGGCAAGACCGCTATCTCCGGCTACACCTTCGTATCCGGTACCGGCAGCCATGCAAACGAAGGCCCGGAAAACCTCTGGGACAACGACACTGCTACCAAGTTCTGCGCTCCTTCCGATCAGTTCCCGACCATCTCCATTGTTGCTCTTGACGGCGAATATGCAATCGACGGTATCATCATGGCTACCGCGAACGACAACTCTTCCTACAACGGCCGTTCTCCTTATGAATGGGCTGTTTACGGCTCCAACGACGGCGCAGCATGGACTGCTCTCGCATACGGTGATGACTACTTCTTCGAAGAAACCGACTTCACCTACTATGCAGCTCCTCTGACCACCGAAGGTTCCTACAAGTACATCATGTTCCAGTCCGAAGGCGGCCTCTCCGGTACCTTCCAGGTATCCGAAGTTGCTCTCACCGGTACCAAGGTTGAAGCTGCTCCCGTAGTGGAAGAAGCTCCGGTTGCAGAAGAAACTCCGGTTGAAGAACCTGTAGTTGAAGAAACTCCTGTAGAAGAACCCGCAGCAGAAGAAGCTCCGGTTGAAGAACCCGTTGAAGAAGAAGTTGTGGAAGCTCCCGCTGAAGAAGCTCCGGTTGAAGAAGAAGTTACCGAAGCAGCTCAGACCTTCGACTTCGGCGTAATCGCAGCAGTTGTTGCAGCAATCTCCGCAGCAGGCTACGCAATCTCCAAGAAGAGATAAATTTCCCGTAAAAACAAAAGCCACGCAGAAGTTCATCGCTTCGGCGTGGCTTTTGCCATTCTGTAACTGAAAGGAACGGTGTACCCCTATGCTCCAATTGAGTCAACAGACCCTCTCGCTTCTTGACGACATCGAACGCCGGATCGATCCGGAATCGGAAGAAGACCTTGCAAACCAGTGGCATGATTTTCTGTACGATCGTTTTGAAGGTGACATTTTCTTCCCGCAGAGAAAGCGTCTCTCTCCCGCCGGATTTTCCCTTCCGTGGGTCAATATCAACGACGCCGTCGGAGATTACGAACAGATGCTGACCGCACAGCTCCAGCTCGTTTCCGGTGCCCTGAACAGCCGCAACCAGAACCTGTGCGTCCGCGCAAACTACGGCACCGGAATCCTCAGCTCCCTGTTCGGCGCAGAAATTTTCATGATGCCGTATGAGATGAACACTCTTCCCACAACCCGCGCAATCGGGGACACCGACCGCATCCGGGAACTTGTGGAACGCGGTGTGCCGGATCTGAACGGCGGCTTCGGACAGAAAGTCTTCGAGTTCGGTGAACTGTGCGCGGAGGTTTTCCGGCAATATCCGAATATCCACCGCTATGTGGAGGTCTATCATCCCGACACGCAGGGACCGCTGGACATCTGCGAACTGCTGTGGGGATGTGAAATGTTCT
>JBGVOJ010000500.1:0-2594 GCA_045126415.1 Eubacteriales bacterium
ACACCATGAAAACTGTAGAGATTTTGATCCCCCTACCGGGTGCGCGAGTGTATATATTTTTCAGATTATTTCTGCTTATGCCAACGGTCACCGCGCTCGGCATGAAGTCTCGCGTGACAGGATTTGCACAGAGCGATGAGATTATCTTCGCTGTGCGTACCTCCTTCAGAAAGCGGAGTCTTGTGATGTATCTCCTCGGTCGGGATCAGCTTTCCGTTCTTCTGACACAGTTCGCACAGCGGATGCGCCGCCGCATATCGGTCACGGATGCGTTTCCACGCTCTGCCGTATCGTCTGCGGACAGCGGGATCACGATCGTATTTTTCATAGCGTTTTGCTTCTTCCTTGGCGTGTTCCTCGCAGAACCGACCGTTGGTCAGCTTTGGACAGCCAGGATGGGAACAGGGACGCTTGGGTTTTGTGGGCATTGGTTCTCCTTTGGAACGACAAAAGCCACCGCAGGATTTCTCCCGTGATGGCTTTCGTTTCAGTTTTTCATGATACTATTATACCACATTCCTAACTCTCATTCAATCACATTTACTCTCATCTTTCAGACGGAAGTACGATTTCTTTGATTGATTTATCGTGCAGACGGAAGATGTGCTGGATACTGTATTCCATTTCAACAGCTATCTGTTCCCAAGACTTGAAACAGAGATACCGCAGTTCAAGGAGCGTCTGAAGTTCGGGATCGGTCACTGCTTTGATCACCGACACCATCTCCCGTTTCAGATCCACGAGGTTGTCGATGTCACGGTTGATCTCGTTTTCCAGATCGACGATCTTTACAATGATATCCTCCATCCGATGTACGTTCCGTGTACCGCTCGGCGCGACATCGGAGAGAGTGGATGTTGCTTTGGTGGCGAGGTCACGAAGGGACATAACCTGTTCCAGTTTTGAATTGATCCGCTGATCGAGGCGGTACGCCTGCCCGAGATATTCTTTTGCTGTCATTTTGTTACCTCCAAGTTCGCTTTGACCGCATCAATGAGTGCGGACTGTGTTTTGTCTTTCTTGCGGAGAGCATTCATGATGCGCTCGTCAATGGTGTTTTCTGCGATGATGTGGTGTATAACCACGGTTTCCGATTTTTGTCCCTGCCGCCAGAGTCTGGCATTGGTCTGCTGATACAGTTCAAGACTCCATGTCAACCCGAACCAGATGAGAGTCGATCCTCCTGCCTGCAGGTTCAGACCATGTCCGGCTGATGCAGGATGGATGACTGCCACAGGGATGTTGCCGCTGTTCCAGTCGGCGATGTCACGGGAGGTTTTGATTTCCCGGACGTTGAACCGTTTCTGTATTCGTTCCAGATCATGCTTGAACCAGTACGCCACAAGCACCGGCTTTCCGTTGGCGGCTTCAATGAGGTCTTCGAGTGCATCCAGTTTCCGTTCGTGAATCGAGAACACCCGCTTGTCCTCGCCGTAGACTGCGCCATTCGCCATCTGAGACAGCTTGTTCGCCAGAGCCGCCGCGTTCCCGCCATCGATTTCTTCGTCACCGAGGGAGACCACAAGATCGGTTTTCATGGTGTCATTGGTTTTACGTTCCTTCTCGGAGAGGGTGACCTTGACCTCGTTCATCACGCATTCCGGCATTTTCAAGTGATCCACGGCTTTCATGGAAATCGTGATGTCGGAGATTGCGGTATAAATTTCATCCTCTGCACCCTCTCTCGGCTTGTAGGAGAAGACCACCTGTCCGTTTCGCTTGTCGGGGACGAAGTATGAATTGCGATAGTGGGTGATGAACCGTCCGAGACGCTTACCGAGATCGAGGATGCGGAACTCTGCCCATAAATCCATCAGACCGTTGGATGATGGTGTACCCGTGAGTCCTACGATTCGCTTGACCGTGGGTCTGACTTTGAGCAGACTGCGGAACCGTTTTGCCTGATAGGACTTGAAGGAAGACAGTTCGTCGATGACCACCATGTCGTAGTCGAACGGCAGTCCGCTTTCCTCGATCAGCCACTGTACGTTCTCCCGATTGATGAGGTATACGGACACCCTTTGCAATAATGCCGCTTTCCGTTCCGCTTCCGTACCGACTGCCACGGAATATGTAAGTCCTCGAAGATGATCCCATTTTCGGATTTCGTCCGGCCATGTGTCTCTTGCCACTCTCAGAGGAGCAATCACCAGAACTTTGTGGACCTCGAAGCTGTCGAGACAGAGTTCGAAGATGGCGGAGAGGGTGATTGCGGTTTTACCAAGCCCCATATCGAGGAACACAGCTGCGACGGGATGGTTCAGGATGAAGTCGGTGACGTATTTCTGGTAGTTATGAGGACTGTATTTCATCGAGGATTCCTCCGATCTGATCAACTCCATCCACGCAGTACACTGAAAAGCCGAGCGATTCGAGCTGTCTTTTTCGCCTTACCTGCAGGGGACGGAGTTTTTCACCTTCCGCTTTGAGTTCCACGAATGCGATCTTCCCATGTGGCAGAAGGACGATCCGGTCAGGCACACCATCAAATCCGGGAGATACGAATTTCGGTGCCATGCCGCCGCGCTGTTTTACCATCAGGGTAAGTTTGCGTTCGATTACTTTTTCTCTCATAATCATTCCTTGTTTCAGAT
>JBGVOJ010000501.1:0-3914 GCA_045126415.1 Eubacteriales bacterium
TAAGAGGCTTGAGAGTCAGATTGCCGATGATCAAACCAAAGATAAGAGCGATCCCCATGGTGATACCGATCTTCCTTGTTTTTCTGAAACACAGAAAAGCAGCCGCAAGAAGAATCCAGAAGATCCCCGCGTTACCGAGAGAGGTTATTATCGGCATGAACCAGTCGAGAAAATCGCACTGTATAGTGTTCTGAAGATTATGGAGAAAAACGATCTCAAGAGAATTGAATGTATTCATAGCATTCTCCTCTGGTCAGACGTATTTTTTTTATTATATCACAAATTTCCGGTTCATAACAGTCAAAATGAAAAATCTCCGGTAAGATGCGCGAAAAAATCGTGCAGTCCTGCCGGAGAATAATTCGTATATTTCTTGCTCAGGTTTTTAAATCGTTTTTTTCAATGATCTTCAGATTATCCGGAAGAATTCCCGCCTGTTCATATACAATTTCGGAAATCTGCGCGACATCTCCGGGAAGAAGACCGGCTGTTTTTACAATAATATTACAGCTTTCATCGTTAATGACAGCCACGCACTGTTCAAAACCCTTCGAAAGAACAAGGGATTCAATATTTGCTTCCCGCTCGATATCAAGTGCAAGGCGGTTGATATCTACCAGAGCCGCTTCCTTGGCTTCTTCCAGTGCAGTGCTGCTTGCGGCAACGGTCTGCAGAACTTCCATGGCTTCATCACGTGCCTGTTTGCGCTGGAGTGTAATGGATGCGAAGTAATCTTCTACAGCATTCGGGTCGAGGGTAGATGCTGTTTCTTCAACAGAGTTTTTGCTCAGATCAAGGGCAAGACCGGTGGAGTCTGTATTGACGGCAGAGTTGTGCTGAAGAACAAAATTCAGTACAACCGTACAGCCAAGAACAAGAACTGCACAGACCGCAATCAGTGTCTTTTTCCCGCTGCGGCTGCCAATGGATTTGATTTTGTTTATGAATTCCGATGACTTCATGAGATACCTCCGAATAATTTTTACAGTATATGGTATGTATCAATACACATGGATATGTCAGCTTCCGGCAACTTTTATTTTGTTGGATGGAAGTCCCAGGGATGCAGCCAGGAGTTCCGTAACAGTCTCGCGGATCCGCGGGAGATCACCGCCGGTACAGACCACAGCAACACCGCGTACTCTCGGATATATTTCACAAAGCATGACGGCCTGTTCTCCTTCACTGCCGGACAGGATCAGATAGTCCGAGGCACCGTCTTCGGAGTATATATATTCGCTGGAACAATCCAATGTGAGAAAAACAGCAGCTTCCTGGATTCCTTCGATACTTCGGCAGAGCTCTCCGATACGATCTTCAAGATACCCTGTATAAAATCCGACATCGGTATATTCCTGTACCGATTCGGATTTTTCTCCCGAGAGATGATCGGTTTGTCCGCTGAGTACGATCAGAAGAATTCCAAGAAGTGCCAGAATGACAATCCCGGTCTTTTGTTTATCAAATTTAAATTTCATGACTTAGCTCCATTTTTCCGTTTACTCTCCAATGACAAATACAGGAAAATTCAGTTGTTCGTTCAAATCGGTTTCAATGGCGGCACGTGTAGCATACGGACAGTCCGGAACAGAGATTCGGAGTTCAGTGATTTCCTGATCGGACTCATCCGTCAGAAGGATAACGGACAGTTCTGAGATTCCATATTGCTCTGTTACATACTGCATAAGCGCGGCTGCACCGGTTTCTGTTTCTTCATAAGTGACAGAAGTATCCCGTGATAAAAAGACGGTAATCTTTTCGGTCAGGTCATCGGATATATTCCATAAATTTCGGACTGGCGTCAGAATTGTCAGAAAAACAACTAGAGCACAAACAAGACGGATGTAACGGACAGCATGTTCGGAATCGGGAGCAACCGATACAGCAATTTGACATACGATCATGACGGCTATCAAACTGTTGATGTAAACATTCATAGAGTTACCTGTGCCTTTGTGAACAGGATTAGAATCAATACAAACATCAGTGATGTAAACAGAACAATCGCCATCAATAGTTCAATAATTCCGTGGATTTCATGAGCCAGTGAAGCAAATTTGTCAAGTTTCAGGAGTTCTGCACCTGTACATAGGAGATAGAGGGTGAATTTATAGATTCCGAGATGGAGTATATCCGGTAGAAGCAGAAGTATTATTATAAGTATTCCGCCGATTCCGGCTGCACTTTTTATCAGAGACATTCCTTCACGGATAGTGGACAGTGCTTCTGCGAGAGTACCGCCGGCAACCGGAATAAAAGAGCCGAGAGCAAAACGTGCGGTTTTCATGCCGAGCGAATCGGCACTTTTGGCAAGAATCGATTGTGAACCGAGCATAAAGGAAAAGAATATTGTAAACAACTGGATCAGCCGTAGGATGAATTTCCGCAGACTACCGATGAGCGGCGTCAGCTTTACTTCATCACATATAGATGCAACAGCAGAGAGGGTGAATAAAAGATGCGTCAGCGGAGTCAGAAGATATCCCGTGAAATTTCCTGCTGCAGTGACAAACAAAACTACTGCCTGTGTTGATACTGCACGCTGTGTCAGAGAACCGGATGATAACATAACGGTTTCCATTACCGGAGTTAACAGATTCATGATCCTGCACAAACGGTCAAGGCTTGTCTTCGTAATTGAAAGGATATCAAAGGTCTGTCTGTACAACACCAGAGCTGTCACAAGACTGGTGTACATTAGAAAAGTTTTTTGCAGGGTCCCTCCCGCCATTGCAGGCAGAAGAAATTGGACGGCTGCCATAAAAAGCATGAGTGAAAAAAGCGGTGCGATCTTTAATGGCATATCGGCAATTATATTGCTGATATGTTTCAGAAAAAGAGGAATCCAATAGCGGATATCTGTTTTTTGACTCAATGTATCGGCTGTATCGGACAAACTGCGGAAGGATATTTCTTTCAGCTCTTCGTGAACTGTATCCGGAAGCTCTTCCATAAGATGATCCCAGCTTTTCTGAACGGCAGAGACCCCGCTTTCTGAAGAGTGATAATAGTATTCTGCGGCATCGATACGGAAGATCAGCGGAAACATCAACAGAAAAATCATCAGAATTCTGGAGAGTTTAATAATTGCATGTATCATAATCAAAAAAGAGCGAGTTCTGCCAGTTCACGAAATAATGGGATACACAACAGCAGAATCTCAATTCTTCCGGCCAATTCAATGTAGTTTCCGATGGCTGGTTCTCCGGCTGATTTACAGATTTCACTTGAGGTTCCGGTCAGATACGTAATTCCGAGCGCACGCAGAAGAATTTTGGCACGGGAATGTTCGAGATATACGGCAATTTCACGGATAAATTGCACAGCTTCCCCGATCTTCGGAACGATATACAGAAAAAAAACGATACATACTGTCAGAATTACAGGGATCGTATATTCTTTCCGTAATTCCCGGATTACAGAAACGGCGAACAATGCAAACAGACCGGTTCCGCAGAAAATCAGAACATCATTCATATTCCGAAGATAGAACGGATTTCTCCGAAGAGTTCGCCAATCTTCCCGACCAGAATCAATAGTACAAACACAATACCGCTCAAAGACAGCAGCATTGCCTGTTCATCCCGTCCGGCACGTTGAAGAATCTGGTAGGAAACTGCAATCAGGATTCCGACACCCGCTATTTTAAAAAGCAGAGACACCTCCATGTTCATCCATCCTTTAAATTAAGATTAAAATCATTGATAATGCAAACATCATCGGGACTGTTTTATACAATTTTAATTGATTGGTGGTATCGGCCTGTGTATGGTCGAGAAGTTTACGCAGTCTGCCAAGGGTATATTCACACAGTCGGAGTTCTTCTGTGCGATAACCGCTTCCGATATTCAGAATAAATTCGTTGATCAATCGGTATGTTTCACCGCTGACAGTAAATGTTTGTCCTTCCCATG
>JBGVOJ010000502.1:0-6334 GCA_045126415.1 Eubacteriales bacterium
CGGAGCTGTTCCGCCGTCTCGATATGAATCACGCCCGGACCGGCGGTGTCGCCCCCCAGCAGAACGAGATCGGGCTTTGTTTCGTCCACCAGTGCCTGCAAAGCACGGACGGTCTTCTCCGCCGCATACCCCTTGCCGCCGTGGATGTCCGACACCATCAGGATGCGGAAGCCGCCGTCCGCACGGAACCGCAGCGGGACTTTTGTGTACAGATCGTACGATAAATCCTTGTCAAACATAAATTTCTCCTTCGCTTTGTATAAACCTTTGGAAATATATCCTGTTTAAAGTTTTTTGGAAAGGGGTTTGGGGAAAACCTTTTTCGAAAAAAAGGTTTTCCCCAAGAAATTCATTTTTCCAACTCCAGAAGCTGTTCGAGGTAATTGTACAGCGTTTCTTCCGGCATCGCACCCATGTAGCCGCCGACGACCACGCCGTCCGACGTGACGAAATACGTCAGCGGAATGGAGTTCGCGCCGTACGGGATTGCCGCGCTGTAGTTCGTGTCAAAGTAAACCGGGAACGTGTAGCCGTTATCCTCCATGAATTCCTTCACGCCGTCGACCGTTTCCTGATAGCCGTCGGTCATGTTGAGCATCATGAAGGTGATTCTGTCTGCGTATTCCGACGCCGCTTTGTCAAACGCCGGAAGCTCGGATTTGCACGGCCCGCACCACGTCGCCCAGAAATTCAGCACGATCGGCTTCCCGTCCGCAAGACGGTCGGCGAGCGTGATTTCCGTCCCATCCGCGTCCAGTACGGTGAAGTCGGGCGCAATCACTTCTTCTTCCTCCGCCTCCGATGCGGTTTCTTCTGACGGTGCGGCAGCTTCCACATCCGTTTTTACGGTGTCACCGCTGCCGGGCCGAACGAGATCAGCCTGCGGGGGCGTGTAAACTTTGGTAAGCGCGTTGTAGCCGATCACCGCGATGGCGAACAGACCGATGAACAGTGCGGCAAAAACGATGTATTTTACTTTGTTATTTTTCATAGGCACCTCACGAAAATACAGATAACAGAGCGGTCAGCAGTCCGAACATCATCGCGATACCGACGACGATCAGGAACACGCCGCAGACGATGTTGACCACGCGGTAATGCCGCTTGATCGCACGGAAAACGGTGTTCAGTTTGTCAATCAGGATCGCAGAGACAAGAAACGGAATGCCCAGCCCGAGCGAATACGTCAGCAGAAGGAGGGTTCCCTGCACGGCACCTCCGGTCGAGGATGCCATCATAAGCGCGGAACCGAGGAACGCACCGACGCACGGCGTCAGGCTGACGGAATAAATCACGCCGAACAGGAACGCGGAAAAGACACCGGTGATGGAACGTCCGCCGCCCTGCATTCCTTTGAAAAACGGCAGGCGGATGACTTCAAGATAATTCAGCCCGAACACGACAACGAGCGCACCGCTGACAATGTTGACGATCGTCTGATACCGTGCGAGGAGCTGTCCGAGCGTGCCGGCAAACAGACCGAGCAGAGTGAAGACCGTCGTGAAGCCGAGGACGAACGCCAGCGCACGCGCGAGAGTGCGGTGTTTTTTGTCGGCGTTTCCGGCGAAATACGAGATGTACAGCGGGAGCATCGGCAGCATACACGGGGAGATGAACGAGATAAACCCTTCGAGGAAGGTGATAAGATACTGCATGAAAAACCTCCGTAGTTTTGATTGTCTTTATTATACCAGATAAACGTGCGGAAAACGGTGACTTCATCACATTTTTCCGGAAAAAACTTCGTATAAACAAGAAAAAAGCCGTAAGCCAAAGCCTACAGCTTTCCATGCGGGTAAAAGGACTTGAACCTTCACGAAGTTGCCCCCACAAGAACCTGAATCTTGCGCGTCTGCCAATTCCGCCACACCCGCATCCGGTGGTGTTCTCTCGAACGATATAGATTATACCACAGCGATCCGGTTTTGTCAAGGGGTATTTTTCATTTTATTTAAGAAATTTCAATTCAGTTCAACCTCTGTAATACACCCGGTTGTAATTCGACGGTCTTGCACGCAGCAGGTCGACACGGCGGTCCGCTCCCGCGCCGAAGCGGGTCAGGTACATAGTGTCCCCCTTGACCGAAACCACGTCAAAGGCGGTTTCCGTAATGGTTCCCGCCGTGCGTTCGGGACATCCCGGTGCCCACTGCTGCAGCATGGCGCAGAGCGTGGTGATCTGCGGCAGGTCGCCGTCGTAGCGGACGTTGTCGTAATGCACGTGGCCGGCGAAGAGTGCCAGCACCTTTTTGCACTGCCGCACATGGAACGTCAGGCGAGGACCGCCCAGAAGATCATCGTACGGCTTGATGCCGTCGGGTTTTCCTTCGGTACCCCAGATCCCTGCGTTCGACAGCGGCGAATGTCCGAAGACGAAAATCGAACGGTCGGTGTTCAGCGCGTCGTTTTCGAACCATTGCGCCTGTTCATTAGAGATTTCCAGACGCCAGCCGAAGGGGTACTGCCCGTTTTTGTCGGTCAGGTAAGGCTTGTCCGTGCAGTCGAGGAAGACGAAACGGTATCCTCCGCCTTCGGTATCGATGTCAACATAGTAATAATTGCGGTCGGTGGGGTTGTACTTTCCGCAGATTTCCCGCATTTCGTCCGGCAGGATCGCCATCCGCGTGTCGCGGTGATGATCGATCATGTTGCCGATACCGTCGTCATGGTTGCCGACACAGCAGTGGACGGGGATTCCAAGCGAATACATCGCGTCCATGATCCGGCGGTGGGACGCGCGCATCTGTTCCGGGTCGGGATGATAGTCATTCCCGATATCGCCGCCGCTGACCAGGAACTGAATCTCCGGACAGCGGTCGAGAATATACCGCATGGATTCCACGGCAGGAACCACCGAATTCGCGAGTTCGTTGTGCTGGTCGGTGATGAAAATAAAGTTCAGGGGCGCGCCGATATTTTTGATCTGCGCGATTTTTTCGTCGTAGTGGTCGGTGAGATACCGCAGTTCTTCCGCTGTCATGTTCGTCCTCCGCAGATGTTTTTTCACGGCCATTATACCCCCGATCCGTTTTTTTGTCAAGAGTTCGTCCCGAACCTCTTGACTATTTTGTCGTTCTGATGTATTATTAAACTAAAGTTACCGTTTTTTATTATTACCGGCTGTTCAAAAATCTCAATCATCGAAAGGACGGCATCCGCTCGTGGAAAACATCAAAGATCGATTAAGACGTATCGGCAAAAAACGGGAAGTGGACATGACCGAGGGCAGCATCATCCGCCACCTCATCACGTTCGCCTTCCCCCTCTTCATCGGAAACATTTTTCAGCAGCTCTACAACACCGTCGACACATGGGTCGTCGGGAACTACGTGAGCAACGAGGCGTTCTCCGCCGTCGGGTCGGTCGGACCGATCATCAACCTGCTGATCGGATTTTTCCTCGGTCTGTCGAGCGGCGCGGGCGTTGTCATTTCGCAGTATTACGGCGCGAAAAAGTACGAACGCGTGCATGACGTTGTCCATACGGCGCTTCTGCTGACGTTCATCATGGCAGTCGTCTTTACGGGCATCGGCATCGCGATGGTGCCGTTCATGCTGAATTTCATGAAGACCCCCGCCGAGGTCATTCCCGAAGCGACGACCTACCTGACGATCTACTTCTCCGGTCTGATCGGTCTGATGATCTACAACATCGGATCGGGCATCCTCCGTGCCATCGGGGACTCTCAGAGGCCGTTCTATTTTCTCGTCGTATCGGCGGTACTGAACACTATCCTCGACCTTGTGTTCGTCATCGCGTTTGACATGGGTGTTGCCGGCGTTGCTCTGGCGACCATTCTTTCGCAGGGAATTTCGGCGATTCTTGTATTGATTCTTCTCCTGCGGACAAATCTCTGCATCCGGTTCATCCCGCGTGACCTGAAAATGCACTGGGACATGCTCGTCAAGATTATCCGCGTCGGGATTCCGGCGGCGATCCAGATGGCGATCACCTCGTTCTCGAATATTTTCGTGCAGTCGTACATCAACTACTTCGGCGCGGACTGCATGTCCGGCTGGACGGCGTACGCAAAGATCGACCAGTTCATCTTCCTGCCGATGCAGTCGCTCGCACTGGCTTCGACAACCTTCGTCGGTCAGAACCTCGGCGTAAATCAGGTCGACCGTGCGCGCAAGGGTGCGGACACGGCTCTTTATGTGGCAACCGCCATGACCGCGGTCATCATCGTACCGATCCTGATCTTCGCCTCCGCCTTCGTCGAATTCTTCAATGCCAAACCGGAAGTTGTGGAATACGGTACCATGCTCCTGCGCTGGCTGACACCGTTCTATATCTTCTGCGGCGTGAACCAGGTCTACTCGGGCGCACTCCGCGGTGCGGGCAACAGCCGTGCGCCGATGGTGATCATGCTCGTCTCGTTCGTCTTCTTCCGTCAGATTTACCTCTTTATCATGGCGAACTTCATCTCCAACACGATCATCCCCATCGCAATGGGTTACCCGGCCGGCTGGCTTCTCTGCAGTACGCTTGTCTTTATCTACTACAAAAAAGCAAAGCTGTCAAAGTCCCGTCTGGTCGAGGATCATGAGTGAAAAAAGAAAAAATCGGGTGAAAACTTTTTCCAAAAAGTTTTCACCCGAACCCCTTTTCAAAAACTTTTATCCTGGGAACAGGATAAGAGTTTTTCTTTTATTTTTCGTTCTTTACGACGGTATATTCGAGCATTTCATAATGCAGGTGTACGCCGACGTCGGTTTCCGCCGGAAGGAGCGCCAGCGCAATGAACAGTTCCTCGCCGGTTTCCTTATCCTTCAGCGTGGCGTATTCGCCTTCGATTTTTTTGACAATATAATCCTTCGGTTCCATGGAAACCTCCATCAATAGCGGTTGTCGAAGACTCTTGTGGACTTCTTTTCGCTGCGCGGGAGTTCGCCGATGGAGACGGGCTTGACGTTGACCTGAATGCCGATCTTTACCTTGAAGGTTTCACCGATGATCTTTTCCATGATTTCGCGGTCGATGCCGGCATCGAGTTCGACGAAGAGGGTACAGATGTCCTTGCCGTTCAGATGGTCGAGCATGAACTGGTATTCACTGGATGCGCCGGGAATTGCGGAGAGCATTGCGTCGATCTGGCTCGGGAAAATGTTGACGCCCTTGACCTTGACCATATCGTCGGTACGGCCGAGGATGGTGTCGATGCGCGGGAACGGAGAGCCGCACGGACATTCGCCGGGGATAACACGGGAGAGGTCGTGCGTACGGTAGCGGATGAGCGGTGCACCCTGCTTGCGGAGAGTCGTGATGACGATTTCGCCGATTTCGCCGTCCGGCACGGGTTCGCCGGTCTTGGGGTCGATGATTTCGAAGTAGATGAAGTCATCCCACATGTGCATGCCGCAGGAATGTTCGCAGCTCATGCCGATACCGGGGCCGTAGACTTCGGTAAGACCGTAAATATCATAAAGTTCCACGCCGAGTTCGCTGGCGATACGGTTTCTCATCTTTTCACCCCAGCGTTCGGAACCGATGACCCCCTTCTTGAGGTGGATCTTGTCACCGATGCCGCGCTTTGCGATTTCTTCCGCGAGAAGGAGCGCGTAGGACGAAGTTGCGCAGAGGACGGTGGACTTAAGGTCCATCATCATCTGGAGCTGCTTGTCGGTGTTGCCGGGACCCATCGGAATGGTCATCGCGCCCATGCGCTCCGCGCCGAGCTGGAAGCCGATGCCCGCGGTCCACAGGCCGTAGCCGGGAGTGATATGGATGCGGTCGAGGTTCGTGATGCCCGCCATGCGGTAGCAGCGCGCGAACATTTCCGCCCAGTCGTCAACGTCCTGCTGGGTGTAGGGGATGATGACGGGGGTACCGGTGGTGCCGGAGGAGGAATGGATGCGGATGATCTGTTCGTCCGGCACCGCCTGAAGTCCGAGCGGGTACGCGTCGCGGAGGTCACCCTTCCACGTAAACGGGAGCTTTTCGAAGTCTTCCTGCGACTGAATCTGTTCGACATCGATGCCTTCGAACTTGTTTTTATAGAAACATTCGCGCGACGTCAGGTCGCGGAGCTGCTTTTTAATCAGGTTGAACTGGGTTTCTGTCATTTTCATGGTAATTTATCCTTCTCGATCTTTATTTTCCAAACCGTTTTTCCGCCTCATCAATCGCGCGGAGGTTCATTTCCAGAAATTTCGCGTTGACACGCAGTTTTACACACTCACGGAGTTCGTCAACCGTCATGCCGAGCATGCCGGAGCACGCCGCTGCCGCGAGAAGCGCGATGTTCAGCACCTTCGGGGAGCCGCAGAGTGCGCAGATTTCATCCCCGTCGACGATCGTGAGATTCTTCACGTACGCGCGGAGGTAATCGAGTA
>JBGVOJ010000503.1:0-2693 GCA_045126415.1 Eubacteriales bacterium
AATTTCATACAATGCAGGCGATCACTTATATGGCGTTCGAACTTTGGCTCGCAGAAGGCGGGAACGCTTCGGAAGTGATTGAACCGGAAATACATCAAAAATGGGCGGAAGCGAAAGCAAAAGCTATCCGAAAAAATATCCTGTTTGAAACAGAACGTGAGAAACTCTTCACATTTATGGATGAACAGAATATCTGGTATATGCCGCTGAAAGGTGTAATCCTGCAGGATTACTATCCTGTGTACGGAATGCGTCAGATGGTAGACAATGATATTTTATTTGACTCCGAATATCGGGATACGATTCGCCGGTATTTTCTTTCCAACGGTTACAAAGAATCGGAAGAGCCTGCGGAAGCTCACGATGTGTACCAGAAACCGCCGGTCTACAATTTCGAAATGCACTTTTTTCTGTACCGCTTCTACCGGAATCATACCCGTCACGAATACTACAAAAATGTCAAGGAACGACTGATTCCGAAAATGGGAAATCATTTACTGGAATACCGTTTTACTGACGAAGATTTCTACATTTATTTCACGGCACACGCTTACAAGCATTTTATCAACGCCGGGATCGGTATCCGTTCTCTGATGGATGTATATGTTTATCTCTCTGCAATGGAAGAACGGTTGGACTGGGATTATATCGAAACAGAATGTGAAAAACTCGGAATGAAAGAGTATGAACATTCCGCAAAAGAACTTGCGAAAAAGCTCTTCGGAGAATCTTGGGTCACTGTTCTCACACAGTCGGATCGTCTCACCGAAAGAGAACATTCTCTGATTGCATATTATATAAATTCCGGCGCACACGGCACAAAGGATCATTACGTGCTGCAGGAAATCCGTTCCATCGCCGGAGAGGGACAAGCTCTTACCTCGAAAAGCAAAGCAAAATATATTCTGCGAAGAATCTTTCCGACAAGAGAGTATATCCGGCATCATTATCCGTTTTTCGACCGCCATATATATCTTCTCCCTGTTCTGATTCTCTATCGTGCCTGCAGTGCACTGCTTCGCTATCCCAAGAAACTGCTGGCAGAGTTCAAACTGGTATGGAATTCAAAACAATAAGAAAGATCTGGATTTCATTGAAAAAAGGAGCATAATGCTGTATGCTGAAACCAAACATAGACCTTGCGAATAAAACGATCCTTGTGACCGGTGCCGCCGGATTTATCGGCTCCAATCTGGTAATGGAACTTCTGCGTACCGTCGAACCGATCCGTATCGTCGGTCTTGACAATATGAATGATTATTATGACGTTTCCATCAAGGAGTACCGTCTCCGGGAAATTGACAGACTTTCCGCTGAAAAAAGTGAAAATCAATGGACATTCATCCGCGGAAATATCGCGGACAAGACTCTGTTGGACGAACTTTTTGAAGAATACCGGTTCGACATCGTGGTCAATCTCGCCGCACAGGCCGGGGTACGCTATTCTATCACCAATCCCGACGTTTATATGGAATCGAATATGATCGGATTTTTCTATATCCTTGAGGCCTGCCGCAGCCATCCGGTGGAGCATCTGGTGTACGCTTCTTCTTCCAGTGTGTACGGAACCAATACAAAAATCCCATACAGTACCGAAGATAAGGTGGATCATCCGGTATCTCTTTATGCCGCAACCAAGAAATCGAACGAGCTGATGGCGCACTCTTATTCCAAACTGTACAGCATTCCTTCCACCGGTCTGCGTTTCTTTACAGTCTACGGTCCGGCGGGACGTCCCGATATGGCTTATTTCGGCTTTACGGACAAACTGCGGAATGGCGAAACCATCCGGATCTTCAACTACGGCAACTGTCAGCGTGACTTCACCTACGTTGATGATATTGTGGAAGGAGTGAAGCGCGTCATGACCTGTGCGCCGGAAAAGAAAACCGGTGACGACGGTCTTCCGCTCGCACCGTACCGGATTTATAATATCGGCAATAATCATCCGGAAAATTTGCTGGATTTCGTGGATATTCTTCAGCAGGAACTGATCCGTGCGGAAGTGCTGCCGGAAGATTACGATTTTGAAGCGCATAAAGAACTGGTTCCGATGCAGGCGGGAGATGTTCCCGTGACCTACGCGGACGTATCGGCACTGGAAGAAGACTTCGGCTTCCGTCCATCCACGTCCCTGCGGGAAGGTTTGAGGAAGTTTGCCGAATGGTATAAGGAATTCTATCCGGTATGAATCTGCCGAGAGGATGCGGAAAGCATCCTCTTTTTTTGTTGTCCTTTTTGTCCCGGACTCTGAAATATACTATAGTCATCCTCTCCAACATTCTATAACAAAAAATGATTTAAACAGAAAGGAAAACAACTATGATTTACGGTGATATTTTTCATCAGCAGCTGAAACTGATCAATTCCCATGCAATTTCTGATACAATTAACTATTTGGAAATGAAATTCAACTTCAAGACTCCCGACTGGGACGGTCTTGAAAAATGGGCACATTTCCAGAAAGATGATCTTGTGTACGATATTCCTCTGACGGATGATCAGATCCGCGAAGAAGATCATCTCAATTTAACCTCCGGCGTTTGGAAGGTATATCTTCACGGCAACAAATTCGAAGATGGTACTGTCGTCAAACGAATTACGACAAGCACAGCAACATTGGAAGTCTTTCCTACAGGAACACTGGAAGGAGAACCGTTTCAAGAGATGCCGGCATCCGAAACAGAACGTAT
>JBGVOJ010000504.1:0-6978 GCA_045126415.1 Eubacteriales bacterium
CGTCACCGTTGTCCACCATTTCGTGAACGATCCGGATGAGCCGACCGTAACGGTCAAGCGCGTCGGTAAGGGAGAGGTTTTCCATTTCGGGCAGACGGATGATGTCCGAAAGAAGTTCGACCAGAGCATTGCCGAGCTGGTTTTTTGCGCGGACTTTTCCGGCCGGAGTATCGCGTAGCAGTTCCGTAATGATATGCTGTTGTGAGCCGATGTCGATCTCGCGTCCGACAATGTTCACAGCTTCCGCGAGATTCCCCTGAAGTTTGCGGAGATAGGCAAGACTGAGCCAGGCGAACCGCCGGTTTCCTTCGCCGGAACCGTGTTTGATGATGAAATTGCAGATATTCTCGATCTCTTCCGCGTTTTCCAGAACTTCCGCCTGCTCTTCCTGTGTCATATCCATGATCCGGTAGGTCTGGTGATAACAATTGAGATAATTATAGAGAACATCCTCATTGTCCGGAAAATCCTCATATAATTTTTGGACGGCTTCTCTGAGTTCCCGACGGTTTTCTTCGTATGCTGCGGGTGAACCGCCGTTTTTTACAAGCTTCTGTACGCTGTCCAGACGGAATTTCTCAAATTCCATAAGACGTTCCCGCAGAATCGCCTCGTTCACGCCGAGCAGGTCGTCCGCGGACACGCCGAGATACGACGCAATCGGCACGATCAGCGTCACGTCGGGCAGGCATTCGCCGCGTTCCCATTTGCTGACCGCCTGTGCGGAAATATGCAGACGGTCGGCGAGCATTTCCTGTGTGATATCGCGTTCCCGCCGGAACCGGCGGATATTTTCACCGATGGTATTCATAAAATCCTCCGTTGATTGGAAATGGAACAGTACTGTTTCTGACTACAGTATACCCGAATCGGCGGGGATTTGCAAGAACGCGGTGCGTCAGCCGACTGAACCTGCGGTTGAGTTTTCCGAGCGGGCGTTGTTTATTCGTAATATTCGTCCGGATAATGCAGGACGGTAGGGTCAAAGGAATCCGAAATGGCGCGGATATACCCGTACGGGTCGGCGATGTCCGGCAGGGAATAGGTTTCGGCGAGGAGATTACGTGCGGATTCTTCTTCCTCAAGATACCGTTTTCCGGCGTCCGATTCCAGCCATTCATCCGCCGCAGTACCGGTCAGCCATGTTTCAAACCGTTCGCGGGTCATGCGCGGTGCTTCTTCCACGGCGGTACTGTCGCCGAACGCACAGACGAGGGCGAGAAAATCTGTGAGATTCTTTGCCACCGGATAGACCTGCTGTCCGCCGAAATCATCGGGAGTGACGGCAAAGACGGTCTCGCCGAAGGTGTCGGGGATCACGCCGAAGTGCATCCCGTCCGCGCCGATGCGGGCGAAGACGTACATATCGACGGGGGTGCAGTAGTAGTGGTCGTGCTCCTCGTTGCGGATTTTGTAGAGACCGAGACCGGAATAATCGTTCGGGTCGTTCAGAAACTGTTCGAGAAAATCGGGCATGGGCGTACTCCTTTGCGTGATGAAAATGGCGGAAAGTGTGACCGCGAGGGTGAGCAGGAGGATGAGGAGAAGAAGGATTCGTTTCATGGGGGATTCCTCCGTTTTTTTCTTCCATTATACTACAATGTCCGCCGGATGTAAAGGGTCATTCCATGGCCGCAAGTTTTTCCACAAGTTCGATGAAGCGCGGATGGTCGTGCAGGGGAGCGAATTCGGGATGGTCGAGTCTCTCCATGTGACCGCGGATGTTCATGGATTCGCCGAAAAAACGGAACGTACAGGTGCGGAGCAGAGGCGTTTCAAGCGGTTCGCTTCGGTTATAGTGCTTGGCATTTTTTCGGATGTGCTCGAATTGCCGCCACAGCCATTCGACCGCTTCGTCGTACTTCCCGAGCATGACATAACTGCCGGCGATCAGTTCTCCGGCGAACATGGTATGGAATGGCGGTGTATATTCCTCATCACCGTAGATGATCGGCAGGAGGTCGTCCAGTGTTTTGTAAACGCGGATGGCATCTTCGTACTGTCCTTTGCGGAAATAGTCGTTGCCGAGATAGTAGATTACATCTTCCAGCAGAGAAAAAATTCCGGCGAGATTGTTGCAGTTTGCTTCAATTTCGCCGTCGGTGTCGCCGGAAGCGGATTTGATCCATGATTTCATCATGCCGCTTTCATTTCCGAACCCGTGCGGCATTTTTTCGGCGTGTTCCTCTGCCTTTACAAAATCGCCCATGGCGCAGTAGGTCCACACGAGCCAGCGATGGGTGTTGAGTATCATGCTGATGTCGGTTGACGTGTTTAAAATAACATTCCCCTGACGGATGCATTCTTTCCGCAGTTCGGCAGCACGTTCGTGGTCACCGCGTTCAGCGTAATCTCTTGCGAGATTGTGTCCACTGCCGAGCGCAGCATTGAGAAGGGGAATACTGTTCGGATAGATTTTCAGTGCGTCGATGTAGGTTTCGTATTCCTTCACGGACACCTGAAACTCCTCTTCTTCGGTTTCATAATGCCGTCTCTGCGGCGCGGATGCTTCCTCAATGATTCGTTCGACCTCCTCGTCACGGTTGACGTTCTGGGTGCCGAACAGGACATCCGTCGGAACGCCGAACACGTTCGACAGTGGGACGACCTGTGAAATGTCCGGCAGTCCGGTTCCGTTTTCCCATTTGCTGACCGCCTGCGCGGTCACGTTGAGCTGTTCTGCAAGTTCTTCCTGCGTGAGATTCCGTTCCTTGCGTAATTTCTTGATAATCTGACCGATGTTTGTCATGTTGTTCCTCCGTGATCTGTGTCGGATGTTGATGTACGGTACCGTTTGCCTGTATTATAACAGGTTTCATGAACGGAGTAAAGCGACACAAAAGCAACGTGCGGGTCAACGGAGCGTTGTGTTTGCCGCAGAAAAACGCTGTCCCCGGGGTTCCGGAGACAGCGTTGATTTTTTGGGGAGGATCAGTCTTCGATATCAAAATAGTAATTGATGACGGACTGATAATAAGTTTCAACGGATTTGATGGTGCTTGCCACATAGGAAGCCGCTTCCGCGTTGGTGTTGACGATCGTCTGGAGACCGCTCAGACCGTAGCCCTGGAAACCGTCGTGCAGATAAGCGAAATCGAGAATACGGGAGTTCAGGATCAGATCGAGCATGGCGACGGATTCTTCGTCACGCGCACCGCGGAATTTGAGGGCGGTGTCGTAGTAGGTGGGTTCGATGTTCTTCCACGCGTCGGCATTGCACGCTTCCACGATGGTGCCGAGCATTTCCGTATCCTGTACCGTGACGGGGGCGCAGTGGACGCCGAAGCTGCCGTCCGCCATGGTGTGGTATTCCTGCTGGGATTCGTCGAACTTCGGGTAGGGAATGATCGCGTAGGGGGATTCCATTTCGAGGTAGTTCGGGGAAACGGCATCCTTGACGAAGCCGGTGGCGATCAGGGCAAGTTCTCTGGTGAACTGCATACCGCCGTTCATGAGGATACCGCCGGTGTAGGCTTCCCCGTTGTCGTTCATGGAAGTACCGGCATTGGATTTCACGAGCGCGGAAATTCTTTCAGCAACGGAAGCCGTCCGTTCATCGCCGAACTTGATCTCAAACGTACCGTCGTCGTTGATATTGACGATGTCCGCTTCAAATGCCCACATGAAGGTCGGGATATCGCCGCTGCGGGTCGCGTACGCGTAGAAGTCCCCGTCGGTCATCGTGCCGTCGCCGTTGGAGTCGGTGTAGCAGGTGCTTGCGTAATCATAAAGCGTGTCGTATGTCCATTTTCCGCTGTTGACCGTTTCATAGATGTTCGGGAGATTCAGATTGTTCGCCTGCGTGAGATTCATGAACATGCAGTAGGTGTAGCCGAGACAGGAGATGCTCATGGAGCCGAGAAGGAGATAGTTTTTTCCGTTGATCGTGAGAGCGTCGTTCGATGCCTTGCTGTACCACGGTTTTTCGTAGTTGATGACCGGGATGTCCTTCCAGTTCAGGAAGTAATCGTTCGGAACCATGCTGCTGGCGGAGATCGCCTGACCGAGATAGAGCTGGTATTCGTCAAGCCCGGAGAGAACGGAGTTGGTGAACATATTGGCGTGTTCGTTCCACATGACCATACGGTGGTCGAACTTGATGTTGAAACGTTCCTCGACTTCGCAGTCGCGGGCATAGACCGCATCGTGGATCGCGTTTCCGGTCATTTCGCCGTAGTAGCTGGTGTCGTAGATGTTTTCGTTGCAGGAAAGAGTGGTGAAGGTCGCGCCGTTGTAGTTTTTTGAGGGGAGTTCGTCGTCCACCTGCTGACGCGCGAGAAGACTGTCGACGGGTTCCGCTTCCGTCTCTTCCTCCGCAGGCACGTCCGCAGTGCCGGAAACATCGGACGCGGGGGCATCGGGGGTATCTTCTGTGGGAGATGTGCCGCAGGAAACGAGCAGTGCGGCGAGCAGGAAAAGGGCAAGAATACGTTTTTTCATGGAAATACCTCCTCATATAAAAAATAAATTCTGAATTCAGTATAAAGGATAAAAAGAAAGATGTCAAGTGCAATGTTTTTTTTAAAGGGATTCAAAATATAGAAAGAACGGAAAATAAAAATTTTTTACAAAAACATAGACAAATCCATAAATATCCTGTATAATATTGTACAGTATCACAAACGAACTACCGGAAACGGAGGTATACTTATGGCAAAGACCCTTCTCGCAGGCGCGGCACGACGGGACATCACTCCCGAAGTCGGAACCCTGCTTTACGGCTACAATCCCCATCAGGTCAGCACGTCCGTCCACGATCCGCTGAACGTGACGGCTGCCGCATTCTCGGATACAAAGGAGACCGTCCTTCTCCTGACCGTCACCGTCGGCGATTTCCAGACCGAACTCTGCAATGAAGTCCGGCAGAAAATCGGGAAGCTCTGCGGCATCCCTTGGGAAAACGTCGTTATTTCCGCAACCCATACCCATTCCGCACCCAATGTCGCCGGATTCGAAGGCTGGGGCGACGTCGACCGTCCGTATGTCGACAAAATCATGCTCCCCGGCATGCTCGCGGCTTCGATGGAAGCGGTCGAAAAGATGAAGCCCGCCGTCATCGGCATCGGTACATGCGAAAGTGACGTCGGCATCAACCGCCGCCAGCACAACCGCAACGGCAGTATCGGACTCGGACAGAATCCGTGGGGCTGCTATGACCCCGTGATGACCGTGATCTCGGTCAAAGGCACCGACGGCACGGGCATTCTCAACATGATCCACTACGGCTGCCACGGTACCGCCGCCGGATGCAATCACGAAATTTCCCGTGACTGGTCGGGCATCATGGTCGACCGTCTCGAAGCGGTCACCGGAGTGCTGACCGGCTACTGGAACGGTGCGCAGGGTGACGTCGGTCCGCGTCTCACCAACGGTCAGACCGTCGGCGATATTCATTACGTCGAGGAACTCGGCGGTGTCGCGGCACAGGATGCGCTCCGTGCCTACAAGGCGATCGGCGGCTACCACGGAGCTGCACTCGGCGTTCACCGTGACGAAGTTCACCTGCCGTACCGCAAGCTGCCGCCGCTTGACGAAGTCCGTGCAAAGCTGGCAAATTACAAAAATCCCGACGAACTGTTCAATATCCAGCGCCTGATGTATACCCACTGGCGCGACGTGGAAGCGGTGCTTGCTTCCGGTGTGACCGAGCATCCGACGCACTTCACCTTCCAGCAGACCATCGTCACCCTCGGTGACACGGCGTTTGTACCGTTCCCGTACGAAATGTTCTCGGCGATCACCCGCCGTCTGTCGGCGTACAGCCCGTACCGCCATACGCTCAGCCTCTCGAACACGAACGGTTACAACGCGTACCTGCCTTCGGAAGACCAGATCTGCCTCGGCGGTTATGAAGTCGACTGCTTCGTTGCGGGCGCGGTCTACACCCTCACCGACAACGCCGACCAGTATATTATTGAAGAAAACCTCCGTATCATGGAGGCATAAGGAGGCCATTGCGTGGAGCAAAACCATACATACACTTTATCGGAACGTGACCGCCTGACCGCGTATTTCCTGCCGGAAAACGCCATTCTCTGCAAGTGGTTCAAACGTGAAAAAATGGATTCCATTCTGAAGACCGTCACCGGGATGGACGAGATCGTAAGAGATGTCCCGTGGAGACGGGGAGATGACTGGAAGGAAGAAGAACGCCGGTTCGATACCTATATCAAACAGGATGATTTTAATAAAGTCAACTTCCGGTACGCGCGTGTCTTCGAACTGTGCCGCGTTCTGGGGGCGGCAAACCTGTACGATATCGGCTGCCAGACCATCAACCAGTCGTTCATGCTGGTAAACTACTCCACGGTTTCCTATACCGGTATCATGAACAGCCGCTTTGTCCTGAACGATTACCGTGACTCAGACTTCAATGATCTGAATTCCGACTATGTGTTCATGGAACAGGCACCCGAACCGTTCTGCGGAGGAAGGATTCGCTTTATCCGCGGGCATTACCCGGACGTTGTGCCGGAGATCGAGCCGAACAATATAGCGATCGCCTGCTATTCGATCACGATGTGCCGGGACGAGGAAAGCATAAACGAAATGGCCGCCGCTCTCACGCGGGATTTCGAGCGCGTTTTGTTCAATATTCCCTATGACGTTCCGGAGCTGGTCGAACTGTGGAAGAAAACGGACTGGCAGGGATTTGAAATTTATCCCATCGGCCCGGAGGGCTTTCTGTTCGCAACGAAACATCCGGAAGATATCCGGCGGATGAAGGAAACGTATCCCTTTATCGACGGACGTTTTATGACCGGTATCGATAATATGCTCCAGAAAACCGCCGCAGACAGCTTTGAACGGTATGCGGACTGGTCACGGGAAATCTGAAAACAGCATACCACCATAAAAATTTATCAGTATAAAATTTTTTGAAAGGGGTTTGGGGAAAACTTTTAACTTTTTTATAAAAATGTTTTCCCCAAGAAATATACCATGTATCGTATCGGACAGGCCGAAATCGACGCTGTG
>JBGVOJ010000505.1:0-1995 GCA_045126415.1 Eubacteriales bacterium
CTCATTTTTAGCACTGTATGGATATATATCCGTGTTGCTTTCGCTCACGGAACAGTGTTTGTATGAGAACGTGTCGCACTTACCCAGAAGTCATCTCCGCCTTTTCCTTCCCCTTTGGTGTTCTGGATCAAACAAGTGACCAGCTTCAGAATATCCTTTTCACTGTGAATGTACGCGAACGGATTGTATTTCATGGACTTCTTGAAGTTGATCGTGTTCAGAATCCGGATTTCGTACCCGTTTTTCTGAAGCATCTTCCCGCATTCACAGACGACGTTCCCCTTCGGGTCAGTTACGACATACGAAGAATGGCACTGCATCAGGTTCGGCTTTATGAAGAACCGTGTTTTCCCGGAACCCGAACCGCCGACGATCAGGACATTTTTGTTGCGCGCCGTTTTCGGGTCCTTCGGACGGTTGTTCATGGTCAGCCGTTCCGTCTGCGTGAGGATTACGTTATTCTTGAACTCCGGATCAATGTATGGTGCGATATCCTCCGGTTTGCCCCACCGTGCCGAGCCGTATTCTTCGTTTTTCCGGTACTTTTTCGCGTTCTGCGATTTCCCGTAGACGATCAGACGGATGATCACGGCGACAGCAAGCCCGATGCAGAGGTCGAACGGGTGAAAACTCGGTACCGGATTCTCCATTGCGTCAAAGAATCCTTCGCCGAGGTTCATGATTTTCTCGCCGAGTTCCGTCCCGTTGGTAAGCCGCCATATCTGACCGAGTTTGGTGGCGAACAATCCGATAAAGAAGTACGGAATGTGCAGGATGATCGTTTTTTTCAGCTTTCCGTTCATCGTTCTGCGCTCCTCTGCTTCGTTTTGGTTCGTTCCAGAACCTTGTTCTGCATCTTCGCGCCGATGTCATGCAGTTTCTGCAATACGGACGGTTTCTTTTCCCGTTCGGCGGACTTGCGGGTGTACTCCGTGAACGCCTGCGTCAGCGCGTCGGTATCCCGTGCTTTGAAGAAAATCACATATTTCGGTTTGTCCTCCGTCCGTACCTTCTTGATGGCATAATCCACACCGTATTTCCGCGCGATCCGCTCAAAATTTTTGATGTGCGGATCGTTGCTTTCGATGGTGGAGACACCCTGATTCTGCCCGATGAGCTGTCTGACCGTCTGTTTTCCGTGAGGGACTGCCGGTTCTTCACGTTGTTTGTTCTTCCGGTAGTCAAGATATTTCGCAACCGCTGCCCGGAACAGCCGCCCGGTCAGCTTTGCTGTGCTGATAGTCAGCGCGACCGTCCGGCTTTCGACTTCTTCCTGCATCTATCACCGCCTTTATGCCCATTCGACCACAAACGTGACGGTGAGAACCTGTTCGCCGTCGATGGTTTCGGAAGTTGCGGAGACAACAGCATCGTAGATAAGGGGAAGTCTGGCGTTCTTTTCGATTGTCCAGTCTCCGGTAAGGGAAAGATTCTCCATCATTCCGTCCACACCGTTCAGGAGGAAACCGATCTGACAGGAATCCACTTTTTCGTCTGCCATATTGGTATCGTAGGGAACAAGCGTCCAGTCGGAATTTGCATGGACATAGATATCGATGATTTCCACTGCGCCGGTGGAATGGTTGACGATTTCCGCATTGGTAGCGGTATACACTTCACCATCTTCCGACACAACAATGGTCATGAACGCCGGAACGGTGACGGAGAAACGGGATGTCTGATGAGAACAGTCGTCACACTTTCCGTCACCGTTATTGTCGGTATGGTTTCCGGATTCCGTTTCACTGTACCCACAGCCGCAGGTATTTGTGCGTTCATGTTCTGTATCGGAGATAGATTCCCATACACCATAGATCAGAGCATGGTTTTCGTATTCATACGAACTGTAACCACAGGAACACCTTACCGTCCGGCGGTGCTGACTGCTGCTGTAGGAATTCCACTCTCCATATTCAAATTCATGATTTTCGTATTCATACCAGATATATCCGCACGGACAGCTTATAGTCCGCCAATGCTGACTGCGATTCATGG
>JBGVOJ010000506.1:0-2766 GCA_045126415.1 Eubacteriales bacterium
TACAATTCGGAGATGCCGGGCTTATCTGAATGAACTCACCACCGATGTTGTTGCAGGCACGGTAGAATTCGTTGCCTTTTAACGGGGCGATAATGAATGTTTGGATATTCTTTCTTCTCATTCTCAATGCCATAAGCTGCACGGTAAATGTCTTACCGGAACCGGATGTGCCGAGGATTGCCATGTTCGCGTTCTTATATATGTGGCTATTGAAGATGTCTACGATAATGAGAGAGTTGTTGTGCTTGTTGACACCGAGAAGGATGCCGTTATCGTCGCACATCTCAAAGGATGTGAACGGATAACAGCTTGCCACACCCGTGGTCAGAATATTTCGCTTGGAACGTGCAAAGAGGTGCTTATCGAGGGACACAAGGGGCAGTGCGGAGAGAAATGCCTGCTCTTCACGGAAATGGCAATGGCTCACTTCGATATCCTGTGAAATGAGCAGTTTTTTCAGCTCGTCGATACGCCATTCCAGTTCCTTTTCAGAATCCGCTGTGACAGTGATGAGAATGTTCATGAAATACAGGTCTTCGTTGTTACCCAATCCATTCTTGAGATAATAGCCGCTTCGGATGGCACTGTCCAGATCGTCGAAGTCGGTGTTGGTATCACTTGCATCCTTGATTTTGGAACGGTTGATACGGAGCTGCTGACCGATCTTACGCTGGAACTGCTCCTTGGGCTGACGGTCGATAAAAATATCAAGGTCGATGCCTTCACCGGCGTTTACGAGCAAGGAAAGCCATCCTGCAGACACCTGAGATTTGTAACCGTCTGACGGAATCAGCAGGTAAGCGTGATACATCCGATCCATAATAACATAACTGCCGTGTGTCACATCAATGCTGTCCGGCGCGATAATGTCTCCCACGGGAAGCTTTTCCATGCTGCCGTGTCTGGTCATCAGATCGGCGATATGATCTTCGATTGTTTTGTCAATGGCTGTGTTGCGGTTGAGAAGGCTATAAAGGACGTCCACCGTGAAATCGTTGTCGTTCTCATACTGGATGACCTCGTTGGCGCATTGTCGGAGGAATACAGTTGCTGTCTGCACAACGGAGTTCAGTTCAGCAATGGCATCCTTTTCGTCACCGCGTCTGCCGCCGATACTTCATACTCAAAGATGAGGAAAAATCTGCGTGTAATCGCTTCCTTGGAACCAAGCTGGCGAACAAGGTTGGCGTAGTCCTGCTGGAGCACACGGCACTTTTCATCCGTTTCATGGGCAATTTCTTCCTCGATCTTGTAGAGATGTCGGTTTACATCCGCCTTCTTAGTGAGAACTTTGAACTGGATCTTCGTAGGGCTGATCTTGAGATAGGATACAAAGGAATAAATGATATTGCGCTGCTCACGGGCACTGCGCAGAAGGAAGTTGATCGGGGACACCTCGATGATCTTCACATACCGGTGATCTCGGGTGTAAATGATTCCGTTACGGATATCCTCAATCGGAAGATACTGCGCCACGGGAGTGGTCGGTTTCGGAGATTCTATGGTTTTCTTTTTCTCACAGGGTTCATCATCAAATGTCCTTCTGATCGGACGTTCTTTTTTCGGTCTGGAGAAATCGTCATGAAATTCGTCATCGAAATCATCATAACGGTCTTCGGGGACTTCACGGCGAGGTTTGCTTTTCTTTGGCTTTATCTGTTTCGGTTCGGGTTTAGGCTTGACTGTTCCGCCCTTACCAATCACTCTTTTGTTCTGCAGGAATTTGAAAAAGCCGAGGATAAAGGAAGTCAGGCTCTCGCCATTGACACCGATCAGAGCGAGCAGTCCCAGCGGAAGTGCGGTAAGACAGGCAATGATGATCTTGGCTGTCAGTGATATATTGATCTTGAACAGCGGAAGGATAAAGACGGCAGCAATCGCACCGGCTTCGATTACGTTCCTCAGTTTGAACATACCGCCCATGACCGTACCGGTATCTACAAAGTTTTCCGGGATCCGGTAAACATCCCGTTCTTCAATCTGTCGTGCCATCGTCTTCACCTTCTTCCATATACAACTTCAGGCTGTCCGCCAGATCTGCGGCAAGCTCTGTCTGTTCTTCAGTCAAACCGAAAATATCTTCCGTGATGTACTCATCTCCGAGATAGATCACGGTGTATTCGATTTCCGTACCGTTTTCCACCACCATATAGAAAAAGAAGTTCTCCTTATACC
The DNA here is from genome assembly GCA_045126415.1 of Eubacteriales bacterium. Taxonomy (GTDB): domain Bacteria; phylum Bacillota; class Clostridia; order Oscillospirales; family CAG-272; genus UMGS1696. The sequence continues at coordinate 2,176 of JBGVOJ010000506.1, forward strand.
CGGACAACTTCTTCATCAGCTCGGTGATATTAAGTTCCTCTTCCATATCGGTCAGTACGCTGTATTCACAGATAATACGTGTACTGTCATGCGGCAATTTCTCAGTATAAGGATCGGTCAACGTCATCGTATAGTCTTCACCATAGGAAGCAAAGTCCGTCCGGATATCCAGCAGAACCTGCTCATACGCAGACTGCATCACAGAATCCACCGCATCACAGGCATCGGCGAACGTTTCAAATACAGCACCGTAATCATCAAGCAGGATTTCTTGCACTGCGGTAGTAAATGCACCTTCCGGCTTCATATACTGGTCAGCATTATACATAACAAACTCCGTAGGAGCCGCACCGCCGATGGATTCCTTTCCGATGATACGACCGCCGCCGATTTCCATGTCACTGAACTGGGGAGCATTGTTTTTTCCGGTATGTCCGAAGTAGGAGGTCATCGCTTCTGCGGCTCTTTCTCCAGTGATGGTACCCTGAGACTTGATACTTCCCTTAGCAACTGCTCCGATGACTGTGTTCGCAAATTCACCGCCTTTTTGTACACTGGAATTATACATCTTCTGGCTGATGCTGTGTGTCT
>JBGVOJ010000507.1:0-2613 GCA_045126415.1 Eubacteriales bacterium
ACGCATACCTCAAGATGAACGCTGCGAAGGAATAATGAAATAAGGTTTTGTGGGGAAAAACTTTTTGAAAAAAGTTTTTCCCCACACCCCTTTTCAAAAACTTTCAATCTGGGAAAAGAAAATTATGAAAAAAGAAGAATCGAGATTTGCGGAAGCGAATCTGTTTGAAGGGATGACGTCTCTTCGTGCGGTGATCCGTGCGATGGAAGATGGGATCAGTGACCGGCGGATTCTGCGTGTGATTGCGGATCGGGACAAGCAGAAAAGCCGGGCGAAGGAGCTTGCGTGGCTCGGGTACAAGGCGAAGGAATTCGGATTTGAGATTGTTTACGAGAGTGAGGAATACATAAATTCCGTGACGGTCGGGAATTCGCACGGAGGTATTATTTTTGAATGTACCGCGCGGACAATTCCCTCTCTGGAAACAACTGAAACTCTGGACGGCGGATTCTGGGTGATGATTGAGGGGATTGAAGACCCGTATAATTTCGGTTATGCTCTGCGGTCGCTGTATTCGTGCGGCGTGGATGGGGTGATTCTGTCGCCGCGGAACTGGATGAGTGCGGCGGGGGTCGTATGCCGTTCGTCGGCGGGTGCGTCGGAGATGCTGCCGGTACTGGTCTGCGAATCGGGGAATCCGGCGGAATTTTTCAAGTCACGCGGGTATAAAATTGCGTGTGCGGGAATCCGGGATTCGGTATCGTCGTTTGACGCGGATCTGAAGAAGCCTCTGCTGCTGATTGTCGGCGGAGAGAAACGCGGAATTTCGCGGACGCTGCTGGACGCGGCGGATCTGGTCGTACGGATCGACTACGGACGGGAGTTCGGCGGGTCGCTGTCGGCGGCATCGGCGGCGTCGATTCTCGGGTACGAGGTCATGCGGCAGAACCGTGGATGAGCTTTGTAGAAATGAGCGGTTGACGTGGGGGTCAGCCGCTTTTTTGTCTATTGTCTTTTTTGTCTATTGACGGTTAAAATTTTTTCATGTATAATTTTTGTGTAGTAAAAATTTCAGTTTACGGAGGAAATATCCAATGGAATATCAATATCTGATTTCATGGTTCGGTATCATGACAGGCAGCTGGGTAATCATTCTTTCGTTGATCTATCTTCTCCTGTATCTGCTCTTCTACATCAAATTCCGCTACAAAGGAAGTTATTGGAACAGCCGAAGCCGTCATCTGCAGGGAAACCGCTGGATGCAGATGCTTCTCCCCTATGCTGTTCTGCTTCTGTTTACAGCCGTTCCTCTCCTGACCGGCATCAACGCTCTGTGGTTTCTGTCCGCTGTTCCCATAACGGCAAGCATCATTCAGATCATCCGCCAGCATCCGGATTTCCGCGCGGACGGGTATCGGTATCTTCCGGTTTGTCTGCCGTGCGGGATTCTGCTCGGCATTCTGTTTCTGACCAATCATATCCTGTATTGGAGCTAATCTATGGTATACAGTTTTCTTCGTCAGCCCCAGAAAGATTCCCCTGTTCCCAATACTGCATCTTATGAACTTCCGTACCGTATTTTTCCGGAACACAGCCGCCGGTATCTGACCGGAGACGCGGATATCCTGCGGTATCGCCGCGAAATGTTTGCGGAACTTGAACAAAAGCCTGTGCTGATCGGTGCTCTGCTGCATTTCACGGAGATTTTTACCGATATCAGCGATTATCCGACCTCCCGTTCGATTATTGTCTCTCTGCTTCGGCAGAAAGAACGTATGCGGGAACTTGCGGCACTGAATGAGGTTTTGTCGCGCGAATCCCTGAATTCGGAAGCCCTCTGTTCCTTTGCGGAATTCATCGGCAGCATTATGAAATCTGCAAAATACCGGAAAATTGTACAGGATTTTGAGAAAATACCGGATCGGCTTGAAAATATCCGCAGCGTCACACTCGGCATCAATCTGGATGGAAACTGTAATGCTTCCGAAGCGGGACTGGTTTCGATAAACGAAGAATATTTTACTTCCGCCTCCCCGATCGAACAATTTCTTCGGATGTCACGGCAGAATCCGGCCGAACCGCTTCTGAAAATCACGCCGTCCGACGATGCGGAAAAAATGGCAAAGCTGAATCTTGAACTGATGAATACCATCAACCGTGTGATACGGAGGGAGCTGAAAGGACGGGATGTCCATGCGGACACGATTCTGCGGTATAACTTCGGACTGAGCTATTCTCTCACAGAAGAAATCCGGTTCTCCGCAAAAGCCGCACAACTGCTCCGGGAAATGCGGGAATACGGGGCAGCATTTGTCTATACAGAAACACTGGACGGAACGGATATCGGTGATTTTCTGACGTGTTACCGAAAAATGCGGCTGGGATATGAAATTGATCTGTACGAACGCGAAGAAATACGGGACGATATCGGAAAAACAGCGGTATATATGCTGGAACTCGGACTCCCGGTGATAATAAAATGAGCGGTTGACGCAGAGGTCAGCCGCTTTTTTGCGGTCGAATAACACACGACTTTTCGCGAAACACCGGGCATTTTATCTTGACATAAGATAAAAATTCGTGTATAATGGTACCAGGAAATTTTATGATATTCAAAAAACATGAAAGAGGTGACGCAACTGAAATGAGCAACACTCTTGAAGTAAAAAACAT
>JBGVOJ010000508.1:0-1094 GCA_045126415.1 Eubacteriales bacterium
CGGTAAGACAACGCTCATCAACCTTCTCATGCGTCTGTACGACGTCACGGAAGGCGAAATCCAGATTGACGGCGTCAACATCAAGGACATTTCCCAGAACGCACTCCGTTCGCAGATCGGTGTCGTTCTTCAGGAAACGCACCTGTTCTCCGGTTCGATCCGTGACAACATCAAGTACGCAAAGCCGCACGCAAGTGACGAAGAAGTCGTTGCCGCCGCAAAGATGGCAAACGCGCACGACTTTATCGTGAACCTGCCGGAAGGCTACAACACGATGGTCGGTGAAAAGGGGTACTCACTCTCCGGCGGTGAACGTCAGCGTGTTGCAATCGCACGTGCGCTGATCCACGACCCGAAGATTCTCATCCTCGACGAAGCGACCGCGGCTCTCGACACCGAGACCGAAAAGCTGATTCAGGACGCAATCAACAAGCTGTCAAAGGACAGAACCTGCTTCGCAATCGCACACCGTCTGTCCACGCTCCGCAACGCAGACCGTCTGATCGTTCTCGACAAGGGTCATCTTGCCGAATCCGGTACACACCAGGAACTCCTCGATCTGAAGGGCTTCTACTGGCGTCTCGTTATGGCACAGCGTCAGGACTCCGGTATGCTCACGCAGACCGCTGCTGCCAAGGAAGCCGGCAACGCTGCAAGAAAGCAGAAGGTTCTGGCTAAGAAGAACGGTTAATCAAATATTGTTTGTTCTTGACTTGAGGGGAACCTTTTCAGAGGAAAGGTTCCCCCGCGACTTTCTTCGAAAGTCGCAGAAACTCACCCTCCAACCTCTTTCATCTGTTACAAAATATAGAGAATACAGATTGAAAGTTTTTGCGGAGCTTTTTTCAAAAAGCGACCGTTTCCCCTTCCCGAAAAAACCACACTCCCCACATTTTCACAAAAAATTCCCGAAATATCTTGACAAAATACCCGAATAGTGATATGATTAATTCAAATGCGATGATCGGAAAGAAGTAGTGTCTCCCTCCACTTCCAAAGAGAAATGACGGTTGGTGCGAGTCATGAAGAAGGCGGCGCGAATACATTCCGGGAGCAGTACACCGAACGTCTCGCAGACAAGTAGGCTGTGACGT
>JBGVOJ010000509.1:0-3110 GCA_045126415.1 Eubacteriales bacterium
TCCACCAGTGCCTGTGTGACATCTTCATTGCTGGCTGACTCATACGGCGAAAGGTAGTTGAAATACAGTACCTGATAGAACACTTCGCCGTTCTTGTTCTTCTCACGCATGATCTGCACCGCATGGTCAACGAATTTCAGCATCTTGTTGCTGCGCTCGATGCTCTTTGCACGTTCCTCAATATCCGTTCCGCTGAGATCCGCGCCTGCAACATAAATGGATTCCAGGAATTCGTCAACACTGCTGCCGTAACACTCTCTGAAATCGCTCTTTGCCTGTTCGACTGCAACCGTCAGACTCCACACCACATCCCGGTATTTTTTCAGAAGAAGCAGGGTGTCGTGATAATGTGCGTCCTGTGTAATCTTCTTGCGTGCCATATTAGTTTTCCTCACTTTCTGTGATCGGTTCGATGTCCAGTTTGAATTTATAACTTTTTCCGTCCCCAGGACACCGGATAAGGTATTCTGTAGATACAGACTTTTTCTTGCAGTCGTATGATAAGGGTGATAAGTAATATCGCGCGTGCGTGCATGACGCGCACGTTAATCCTTGTAGGAAAAGCACTTTCGCGGTCTTCCGGACAATCTTCCGTAAATGCAATTCTGGCACGCAGAATCCAGCAGTTCTTCGATCATTTCAATAGTGTTTTCGGATGTTTCTTCGGGAATATTGATGCGGATATTCAGAGACAAAGCGACCTCTTCCTTGTCGATCATAATATCAGAAATATTGAACATGGTAGACAGATAATTCTGGAGATAGATCGCTGTCCCATACTTTCCCGGAAATGCCACCAGTTTGATATAGCTGTTCTCCTCCAGCTTCCGCAGAATACGTCCTGCCGTAGATTTAGAGATTCCCCAGCGCTTGCCCAGATCTTCATATCCGGTAAGCGGAGAGTGTGTTCCATTTCGGTAATATACGACCGGCCCGACATCAGAACCGGCGATGCGTTCATCGTTATAGATAGCATTCAGCCACAGATCGAGAAGGATATCCATCTCGGAACATTTACCCTTACCGATGAATTCCGAAACCATTTTGTAGGGAAAAAAGAAAAAGCCACTTGTCCTACCGGTATTCGGACTGCATCCGAAACCGCAAGGTGCAGTGGCTTCAATAGTGCTGTTGAATTTTGACCAGTCGTTGATCCTGAATTTCACATATCTGCGGTGATGCAGCAGCTCATAACGGATGTGATTACTCTGCTGTAATCTTTCCAGTACAGCAACAGTTCCCTTCTCTGTCTTCTTCCTGTATATCTTCATTAACTCTCTCACAGGCATCATCCATTCGCCGGGAGCAAGAGTATATCGCATGGCATCAATGCGGAAAGTCGAAGTCCGGAAGTTGGCGTAGGAGCAGAGAGTCATAAAGTAGAAGAGGTTTGACTCCCCGTTCAGCCGGATGTTTTCATTGTCGGACAGGGCACGGATGAAGTTCCGGTACACTCTGCTTTTGGCGTAAGTTACGAGCTGCTGAATTTTCAGTTGATACTGCATATAATTCCTCCAAAAATAAAGACCATGTCTCTGAAAACATGGTCCTTACATATTTGCTTATAAGTCAGTATAAAGAGTTACAAGTCTCACCGCAAATTGGCGTAAGATTGGCGTATTGGCGTAAGCCGAAACGCCGGGATCTCGTTATTTCTCTCTTTATCTCACTTATTCATTCGATTGTCTTCATCGTGGGGAACAGCAGAACGTCTCTGATCGCCGCGGAGTCGGTCAGCAGCATGCACAGACGGTCGATACCATAGCCGATACCACCGGTCGGAGGCATACCGATTTCCAGTGCGTTCATGAAGTCTTCGTCCGTACGGTTCGCTTCTTCGTCACCCTTCGCAAGCAGTTCTTCCTGTGCCTTGAATCTTTCTCTCTGGTCGATCGGGTCGTTCAGCTCGGAGTACGCATTCGCCATTTCCCAGCCGTTCATGAACATTTCAAAGCGTTCGACGTAGTTCGGGTCTTCCGGCTTCTTCTTCGTCAGCGGAGAAATTTCGATCGGATGGTCCATAACAAACGTCGGCTGGATCAGGTGTTCTTCAACAAATTCTTCGAAGAACAGGTTCAGGATGTCGCCCTTCTTGTGGTGATCTTCGAATTCCACATGCTTTTCCTTTGCGATCGCCTTCGCTTCGTCATCGGAATGGATTTCGTTGAAGTCCACACCGCTGTACTTCTTGACCGCGTCAAGCATCGTGATGCGTTCGAACGGCTTGCCGAGATCCATTTCCACGCCGTTGTATACGATCGTGGTCGTGCCGAGAACTTCCTGTGCCACGTGACGGAACATATTTTCCGTGAGATCCATCATGCCGTGATAGTCGGTGTACGCCTGATACAGTTCCATCAGGGTGAATTCCGGGTTGTGACGGGTGTCAAGACCTTCGTTGCGGAAGACACGGCCGATTTCGTATACCTTTTCCAGACCGCCGACGATGAGTCTCTTCAGATAGAGTTCCAGAGAAATGCGGAGCTTGAGGTCTTCGTCGAGCGCATTGAAGTGCGTTTCGAACGGTCTTGCCGCTGCGCCGCCCGCGTTGGAAACGAGCATCGGAGTTTCCACTTCGATGAAGCCCTGTTCATCAAGGAAACGACGGATCGTGCTGATGATCTTGGAACGCTTCAGGAAGGTGTCGCGGACATCGGGATTCACGATCAGGTCAACGTAGCGCTGCCGGTAGCGGAGGTCGGTGTTGGTCAGACCGTGGAACTTTTCCGGAAGAACCTGCAGGCTCTTGGAAAGCAGGGTCACCTTTTCCGCATGAACGGAAATTTCACCGGTCTTGGTCTTGAATACGATGCCTTCGATGCCGACGATATCGCCGATATCGAGCTTCTTGAAGCCTGCGTATTCGTCCACGCCGATGGAGTCACGTGCAACATAGCACTGGATGGAACCCTTGAGGTCCTGTACGTTGCAGAAGGACGCCTTCCCCATGATACGCTTGGACATCATACGACCTGCAACGGAAACGCGCTGTCCTTCGAGGGTTTCGAAATTGTCCTTAATATCGGTGCTGTGATGGCTCTGATCGTACTTGGTGATCTGGAACGGGTCGTTTCCGGCTTCCACAAGAGCAGCCAGCTTTTCACGGCGCA
>JBGVOJ010000510.1:0-4185 GCA_045126415.1 Eubacteriales bacterium
GGCGAAGGAATACGCGCCGTTTGTACGCAAAATTGAGGTTGAAGTGGAAAATCTCGATATGCTGAAGGAAGCGCTGGAAGCCGGCGCGGACATTATTATGCTGGACAACATGAGTGTGGACGATATGAAGGAAGCAGTCAGACTGTGTGCCGGACGTGCGGAAACCGAGTGCAGCGGCAATGTCACGAAGGAAAACGTGGCGCGGCTGGTTGACATCGGTGTGGACTACATTTCCAGCGGCGCACTGACCCATTCGGCTCCCATCCTTGACCTTTCTCTGAAAAATCTGCACGCAATTTAAAACGTAAAACAAAAGGAGACAATGCCATGAAAGCTGATGCGAGAAGAAAGGAACTGGTTCTGTTTCTGATGTCTGCCGACGGTCCGGTGTCCGGAGGAGAGCTTGCCAAACGGTTCGACGTGTCCAGACAGATCATCGTACAGGACATCTCCGTTCTGAAGGCAGCTGGATATGACATTCTTTCCACCCATAACGGGTATATCGTCGCACGGACACCGTACGCCGAACGTGTTGTGAAGGTACGGCATACGACCGAGCAGACGGAGGACGAACTGACCTGCATTGTGGATCTGGGCGGGATTGTTGTGAATGTGTTCGTCTGGCACAAAGTATATGGCAGAATCGAGGCGGGGCTGAATATTTTCTCACGGCTTCATATAAAGCAGTTTCTGGAAGGGGTACGTACCGGAAAATCCACGGAGCTGATGAATATCACCGGCGGATATCACTATCACACCCTCCGCGCGGATTCCGAGGAAATTCTGAACAGGATCGAGCAGACGCTTGCAGAAAAAGGCTACATCGTGCCCGAACTGCCTGCGGGTTGAGAAAAACAGACAAAAGACCGTATTGCACAATGTTCGTGCAGTACGGTCTTTTTGACGGATATTTCAGTGTTTGTTATGGTAAACTGGATGATTACTCTTGCACTATGCCTTTTTTCGCTTTGTCTCTTATCTACATTTCATCCGGAACAAATACTTCTCCGTCAGAAATCCCGGGAACAATCGCTCCCTGAGCCGACAGTCTGCATTTCAACTCATCAATGGAAACATCTGCCGTTCGGATATCATGATGGGCTGCGATTGCCGCCGCAGTACCGATCGCTTCTCCCATAGCCATACAGCTTGCTTTCACCCTTATTGCCGAATTTGTTTTTCTGTCAGTACTGATACATCGTCCTGCCATCGTTAAATTATCGAATTCATCCGCAATCATTGCTGACAACCGGATGGAAGGCGTATGTTCATGACGGATATACCGGATTTCCGCCGGTTCGTTGTCACGGTGAACATCAACGAACCAGAAGGAATAGCATACCGAATCATCGTACTGTTTGCCGGACAGATAATCTTCCACCGACATTTCCGAAATCCCTTTTATCCGGCGTCCCTCTCTGGGAGCAACCGCCGGTGCGGAAGCCATGATCTGACTCCCTTTCAGCATATCGCCGTACAGCATCTGTCGGGAGGCGATCTCTGCCCTTGTGATGGCGTCGCTGTCGGTGCTGTTTATTTTAACATGATTCCAGTTATCACCGTAATTCAGGATTCTGTCCGGAGTCCCGGCAGGAACCGCGGGATAAAAACGCAGTGTGCCGGGCTGAAAGGTACCGTTCCCGTCTCCGCTGAATGTCGTTGCATTTGCGTAATGAGCCATATCTCCATCTCCTGTGCAGTCGATAAAGACTGAGGCATTCATGCTTCTGATTCCGTCTTTTGTGGAGATCAGGACACTTTTGATTGTCCTGTTTTCTGTTATGACATCAACGATCGGCTGCCCGTAATACAGATCAACCCCTGCCTCGATCAGCATATCGTCCATTACCTTGGCTGCCGCAACGGGATTCACTTTCACACCATACTGGGCATGATTCCTGTAGTCAGCGTTCATATCGGGGATTCTCGCGAAGCCGTCCCGATACAGCTTCCGGACAAATTCCCAGCCGATTCCGGCGATCACCATTTTCTTTTCCTGCCGGAAGGGATTGTTGAACTGATCGATGGAGTTGTTTCCCAGTACCGTCAGGATTCCGCCGGGTGTGGAATACTTTTCAATGACAGCCGTTTTCGCACCGTTTCGTGCTGCCGCAACAGCCGCACAGAATCCGGCACTGCCGCATCCGCAAACGATGACATCATACTTTGTATCGCTTTTTATTACTCTATACATAAGTCCTTCCGTCGTCAAGTACGCGTTTCGTTTTTCTGTGATTTTTTTCATGATAAATCTATGGGTTCAGTATAGCATGATTTTATGAAGGTTTCTACCGTTTTTTGTATAAAGGTGCCTGAAATCCGGCGAATCAACAGTAGTTCAAAGTGTGAGATACAGATTGTCCGTGAATTATGCCGAAAGACAAATTTCATCCGTAAAATATACCGCAGATGCCTTGAAATTTTAACCGGAATCATCTACAATATTGATGTCAGTATGTACAGGCAAGAAATAATGCAGATATCCACAAAAATAACAGGAGGACACAATAATGACAGATAAAACACCTGCCATGCGTGCGGAAGAACTGCTCGCACAGATGTCGGTTGATGAAAAACTGTATCAGCTTTCTTCCCAGATGCTGTATTCCGTGAACGAAGACTATGAAGAGAAACGAAACCACATGCAGGGAAATTACCGGAACCCCGGTCACTTCATGCACGCGGGAAAAGAGGAACCTGCCACGACAGCCGAGGTAACAGAGCGGATCAACCGGGATGTCCGGCTGAGCATGGAGGCACAGCCTCACGCAATTCCGCCCATCGAACACGGGGAGGCTCTCCATGGGGCACAGTGGGGGATGGCGACCTGCTTCCCTCAGCCCATCGGCATGGCATCCATGTTTGACGATGAAATGGCGGCACGGATCGGCGACGCCATCGGTAAGGAATGTGCGGCGGTCGGTGTCCGGCAGGCACTGACTCCGGTGGTTAATATTGCGAGAGACTGCCGCTGGGGACGTACTATCGAAACATTCGGTGAAGACGTGTTGGTCAGCTCCAACATGGGTGTCGCTATCTGCCGGGGGCTGCAGAAAAACGGTGTCATCGCCACACCCAAGCATTATGCGGACAATTATTCCTACGGTGGACGGGACTCCAATGTTTCCGACACCTCCGAACGCACGATGCGTGAAGTTTACCTGAAGCCCTTTGAAAAGTGCTTCAAGGAAGGCGGCGCGATGTCGGTCATGGCGGCGTACAACAGCTGGGAAGGAGTTCCCTGCTCCTGCAATGAGCGGCTTCTCACCGAAATTCTGCGTGACGAATGGGGCTTCACGGGATTTGTTGTTTCCGACTACGGCGGAGTGGAGGGCGTTGCCGGTGCTCACAAGCTGGTCGATACCGACTGGAAGGCGCAGGCGCTCTGTCTGAAAGGCGGACTGGACGTCAATCTTCCTCAGAGTTCCTTTGAAAAATTGAAGACTGCCTACAGCGAAGGCTGGATCACCGAGGAGGACATCGACCGTGCCGTTCTGCGTGTCCTGACTGCCAAGTTCAGCATCGGACTGTTTGACACTCCCTTTGCGGATAAAGATGCAGCTGAACAGATTGTACGCTGTGAAGAACATAAGAAGCTGGCTCTGGACTCCGCACGTCAGTCGATGGTACTTCTGAAAAACGAAGGCGTCCTTCCCTTCCGACGCGAGGAAATCAAAACACTGGCGGTTTTCGGTGCCGGTGCGAATGTTTTCCCGGTGGGAAAGAACTATTCCGGACCTTACGGAAAGGAATGGACGGCCAAGGACGCAAAGACTCCCCTGCAGGTGCTTCGGGAATACCTTGACGGATATGCGGAAGTGATTTTTGCAGAGGACGATCAGATCGAAGAAATCGCCGCAAAATGCGATGCCGCTGTCTATATGACCACCGTGGTCGAGGGCGAGGGTATGGACCGTTCCGATATCCGTCTTCCTGCGTACACCCGTAAAGCACAGAAGGATGACAGTGCAGTGATTGTCGGCAAATTTGAAATCGAGGTAAAGACCAACCAGGAAGAAAGCATCCGGAAAATGACGGCTGCAAATCCCAATGCGGCGGTTATTCTTCTCAACGGTGCGCCGGTGGATATGCGAAGCTGGATTGACGGCTGCAAGGCGATCCTTGAAGCATGGTATCCGGGTGAGCAGGGCGCACAGGCGATCTGCGAGATCCTGTTCGGCGAAG
>JBGVOJ010000511.1:0-3998 GCA_045126415.1 Eubacteriales bacterium
CAACAGATTGATAATTGACCGAAAAAGAATCCTCTGATATAATACAGTTGTCCGGACAACAATATTATATCGGAGGATTTTTCAATGGAAATCGCAATCGGAAACAAAATCAAACAGTTCCGAAAAATGTACAACCGTACACAGGAGAATATGGCGCAGGCACTCGGTGTGACCTCGCAGGCGATCTCCCGTTGGGAAAACGGGACAGGATATCCCGATATTGAATACATCCCTTCCATCGCCAATTATTTCGGCGTGCATCGCGGCTTTACGTTCCGCAATCGTCTTTTCCTGTTCTTCCGCAGTGGCTTTTCTGAGCCATTCCATAACGTCTGCCGGAATTGCCCCTTCCACATAGGCAGCTTCAATCTGAGAGTACAGATAAGTGATATACGGCATCATAAATTCAAGATAATGCCAGTCCAGTTCTCCTTCGATGATCTTTTCGAACAATACAGTCTTGGATTTTTCATCGAGCAGCGGCATCAGATGTACCATAAGCTCTTTTTCCGTATCGCCTTCCAGAGAAGAAAAGTCTGCATTCTGGATCATCAAAGAGGTCGTTGCATCACTCATATACTGCGAAAGCTGAACAATGTTGGATATATCAACGCCGTGTACAGCAAGCTTGGAAGAAACTTTTTCGAGGGCACTGGGTTTGAGCAGTGGTGCAAGATTCATGACATCCTCAACATTTTCCGCTGTGGCGTCTTCCCCTTTTGCAAGGCCGCTCAGGACTCTCGATTCTCCCTGTGTCGGACCGCCTGCCGCGATCAGATCATCCAGTGAAACACCGAACACTCCCGCAATCTGCACAAGGATGGTGATGTCCGGAAAACTGTCTCCGATTTCATATTTGGAAACCGCCTGTCTGGTGATGCTCAGCCGTTCCGCAAGCTCCGACTGGGTCATATCCGCATTTTTTCTCAGATGAGAGATATATGCTCCGAATTTCTGTGTATCGAACATAATTTTTCCTTTCATTCTACTGAATACCGGCTTGAATCTGCGCAGCTTCGATCCGTTCTGTGAATATTATACCGTATAATTCGAATCCGGTCAAGCAAAGTATAGTTGCATGGAGATGAAAAAATCAGTTGCAAAAGAGCGCAGGGTATGCTATAATTTATTTAATAATTTCATTTAGTTGGGTACTGTTATGAATCTTTTGTCCCTGCGTGAGAGACCGGAAATGCTGGAGGTGTTTATAGCCTATTTCCAGAAAAACTGGGCCAGTCCGGACAGTATGGAGGTATACGACGACTGTATGCGGAATGCAGTGTCTGCAGAAGCAAAACTGCCGCAATGGTATTTGCTTCTCGAGAATGATTCTGCGGAAGCACGCATTGTTGGCTGTGCCGGCCTGATTACCAACGATTTTATCAGCCGCATGGATCTCTATCCCTGGTTATGTGCTCTGTTCATTGAGCCGGATTTCCGTGGAAATAATTACGGAAAGGTTCTGATCGAACGCTGTCTTCATGATGCCGGACAGCTCGGATATCCGTATGTATATCTGGCAACAGATCATATCGGATATTATGAGCGTTTCGGTTTTATGTATATCGGCACAGGATACCATCCGTGGGGAGAGACATCACGGCTCTACAGCAAAAAAACAAATATGATTAAGAAAGGATAGTTTATGAGTTACATTTCATTCCCGGGGCTGGGGATTGAACCGTTTCATATCAATGAAGTGGCGTTTACGGTATTCGGGCGACCGGTTGCATGGTACGGGATTCTGATAACATGCGGTATGATTCTCGCTGTACTGTATGCTTTGCATATCCGGAAATACGAAGGAATCTCTTCCGATGATATCATTGACCTTGCGTTTGTCGTTATTATTTTTGGAGTTCTTGGTGCAAGACTGTACTATGTTATTTTTAAATGGGACAGCTATATTGTTACGGATGCCTCAAGTTTTCTGCAGAACATCGTAGGTACACTAAAAAATGTAATTGCCGTATGGGAAGGCGGTCTTGCCATTTACGGCGGTATTATCGCCGGAATTCTTACCGCTCTTGTATTTGCAAGAAAACGAAAGATCAGGTTTGTCAAGCTGCTTGATATTCTTGCTCCCTGTGTCTGGATCGGACAGGTCATCGGCCGTTGGGGAAACTTTATCAACATGGAAGCCTACGGCTCCGAAACAACTCTTCCGTGGCGTATGGGAATCCTGTACAGTTATATGGATACCGGAATTACAACCGGCATGTGGGATATTGAAAAATACGTACATCCTACTTTTTTGTATGAATCCCTGTGGAATCTTACGGCTTTGATACTCGTTTTTTCCTTTTATAAAAAGAAAAAATTCGATGGACAGTTCTGCAGTTTTTATTTTATTTGGTACGGATTCGGCAGAATGCTGATCGAAGGTCTGCGTACCGACAGTCTGATGCTCGGAAATCTACGGATATCACAGGGAGTTGGATTTGCTTCGCTGATTCTCGGTATCGTGCTGACAGTATACTTTACAAAAAAATCTCAAAAAGAAAAAATTGAAATTGAAAGCGAATATACCCCGGTATATGTCGGACTTAACAAAGATAAAGCCAAAAAGGCGGATGAAACAAAAACGGAGGAATAATTATGGCACACATTATTGATGGTAAAGTGATTTCAGCAAGCGCCAGAGAAAGCATTGCCAAGCGTACCGCTGCTTTTGAAGCGGAAACCGGAGTAAAGCCGGGGCTGGCTGTTGTGATCGTTGGCAGCGATCCGGCTTCTCAGGTATATGTGCGTAATAAGAAAAAAGGCTGTGGTGAAGTCGGGTTCTATTCCGAAGTGCATGAAATGCCGGAAGAAACCACGATGGAAGAACTTCTGACCAAAATTGATGAACTGAAAAGTAACGAAAAAATCCATGGGATTCTTGTACAGCTTCCCCTGCCGAAGCATCTGGACGAAAAAGCAGTCATTGATGCGATTCCGACGGAAAAAGATGTAGACGCATTCCATCCGGTCAATACCGGTAAGATCATGATCGGCGATTACAGTTTTCTTCCCTGTACCCCGGCCGGCGTTATGAAAATGCTGGAATATGAAAATATTTCAGTAGAGGGTAAGGAGTGTGTCGTGATCGGCAGAAGCAATATTGTCGGTAAGCCGATGGCGATGCTCCTTCTTCATGCAAACGGAACAGTGACTGTTTGCCATTCACGTACCAAAAATCTCGCCGAAGTCACGAGACGTGCAGATATCCTTGTAGTGGCAATCGGAAAAGCGAATTTTGTCACTGCAGATATGGTTAAGGAAGGTGCGGTGGTCATTGACGTCGGTATGAATCGTAATGCGGAAGGTAAGCTTTGCGGAGATGTGGATTTCGCTGCTGTATCGGAAAAAGCATCGGCAATCACACCGGTGCCGGGTGGTGTCGGTGTAATGACGATCACCATGCTTCTCGAAAATACCCTGACTGCTGCGGAACTGGCAGTGCGTGGAAAGTAATTCGGATAAGCGGTATTGTAATTTTTACTAAAACCAGCGTATAACCGATGAGATTTTTCTTCGTTTTTACAAGAGAAAAACGGTATATTTCTCTTGACTTGTAAGTTGGAAGATGGTATAATATATCTTGCCGCATGGTGTCGGGTCATAAAAAATCTTCGGATTTACCTGCCCAGCGAGTTCACATTTAAAGAAAGTGAGGTGCTTTTCAGAATGTTTGCAATTATTGAAACAGGCGGAAAGCAGTACAAGGTTAACGAAGGCGATATCATCTTCGTTGAAAAGCTCGATGTTGAAGAAGGATCCACGATCGTATTCGACAAGGTTCTCGCAGTTTCTACCGCTGACGGCTTCAAGTCCGGTAAGCCCACCGTAGAAGGCGCAACCGTATCGGCTAACGTAGTTAAGAACGGCAAAGCTAAGAAGATCTACGTTATGACCTACAAGTCAAAGAAAAACGAAAAGAAGAAGATCGGTCACAGACAGCCTTACACCAAGGTTCAGATCGAAAAGATCGCGTTTTAATTTGATAAGCCGCATTG
>JBGVOJ010000512.1:0-1425 GCA_045126415.1 Eubacteriales bacterium
CTGCGTCGGTTATGCCTTTGTGATCTCCTGTATGGTCGGCAAAGCGTTCGGCAACGCCGTACGGGAACATACCGTGACGAACATTCTTCTTGCGGCCGGCAGTTTTCTGTTCTTCTTCTCCGACCTCATGCTGGTTCTCTATGTGTTCGGTGATGCCCCGCACATCGTTGACACCCTCTGTGTCGCGACCTACTATCCCGCACAGTGCATTCTTGCGCATGCGATGTTCTGGTATAACGGCAGAAATACCGCACAAAAGTAAAAATCAGACCCTGACGAATCACGTCAGGGTCTTTTGTGTTATTTCAGATCCGCTTTCCGTACGACGGTATAGAAATCCGACAGAACTTCGTTCCGGTAGAACCAGTCGACGTAGATCATATCCCGTCCGTCGTTCAGGTCACGCCACATTCCCTGTGCGTCGATGGTGCGTGCGGGGACGACGTTAACATGACAGAGTTTTTCCGCTTTGCGCAGGAACGCCACGGAACCGATGTCCCAGATCGAACGCTGGCGGCTGAAGCAGTTGTTTTCCGCATCGTCCGGGAAATGCTCGTCCTTGTTGAAGATGTCACAGAGGTAGTTGCCGATCTTTCCTGCCTTGTTCCAGAGGAAGTACATCAGCTCGCCGTTCGTCATATACAGCCGCTCGGTGCAGTCGAACGCCGGAAGAACGACCAGCGGAACGCCGCATTCAAAGATCACACGCGCCGCTGCACGGTCCTGTGCGAGGTTGAATTCGTTCGCGTCGCCGTGTTCGAACTTGTTTGCACCGATCATCAGAATCACCGCCTTGTCCATGATCGACGGATCGAGCAGGAGCGCGGACGCGACGTTCGTGTAGCATCCGATGACGGCGATGTACACAATGTCGTCGGCTTCGTTCACGATGCGGACGATGTTTTCGGCGGCCTCACTCGGCTGCGGCGTGATGATATTCTTCATGTAGTCCCGCGAACCGCGGTAGCAGGGGATATTCCGCTTGCCGTCCGGGTCGACGAGATCGCGGACGCGCACCATTTCCTCGTAGCTCTTTTCCATCCCTTCCTCCACGGTTTTCGCGCGGCTGTTCAGGAACGGCGCGGCGGTCAGCGCGAGGAGGTCGATGTCTTCGGAGAGCATCGCGTAGGTGATGGCGAACTGGTCGTCGATTTCGTTGTACGTGTCGGTGTCGAGGATGAACTTTTTCTTCGGACAGGTGCGGATGTGGTCGAGAATTTTTTCCATATTGTAGTCGTGATACATGGCATTTCCTCCGATCATAAAATTAATTCGATGGATGATAACACCATTTTAACCGATAAAGCCGGGGTTTGTCAAGATGTTTTTGTTTGGGATTGACAAAATTTGCGGGAGGATGGTATAATAAACGAAAGATCAGTCACGGTTACGCCAGTATTCCTCAAGCTCGGCTTTTTTGGCGTA
>JBGVOJ010000513.1:0-7167 GCA_045126415.1 Eubacteriales bacterium
CCAGTCATCCAGACAGGTCGAAGAAGTTGTATACAGCGAATCTGTTGGTTATACGGCACTGGATTACAGTGAAATTGAATCCAAGCCATACCTCTATATTACCGGTGTGAATGAGAATTATCGGGACCTGATGTCTGTTCACATTACGGCAGGCGATTATCCGAAGAACAGCAGTGAGATTCTTTTACCCGAACATCTTCTGGATATGGGCGGTATTTCACATAAAATCGGGGATGTACTGACACTTGAAATCGGTGAACGTATTTCAGAAGGCAGGACTCTGGGACAGGATACCAAGTTTCTCGGATGGGAAACATCTCTGGATGCATATGAAGAACTGGTCCTCAATGAAACAAGGATATATACAGTTGTAGGCTTCTATGAACGTCCCACGTATGAGAAGCAGAGTGCTGCAGGCTATACAGCAATAACGATAGCTGATGATATTACCGATTCTTCAGCTGCGTATGATGTGTACTTCACTATGAAAAATCCCAGAGAGATATATGATTTTCTAAAAGAAAATGGATTCCCCAGGGAAGTAAACAGCGATTTGCTGAGTATTCTCGGTGTATCAGGTCTGACAGCATTCTATACTGTGTTCTACGGGCTGGCAGCAATCGTGATAGGACTTATCATGTTCGGATCAATATCTCTGATCTATAATGCGTTTTCCATTTCCGTATCAGAGCGTACAAAACAGTTTGGTCTGCTCTCTTCTATAGGTGCAACCAAAAGGCAAATCAGACAAATGGTCTTATTTGAAGCTTTCGCAGTCAGCGTAATCGGTATTCCGATCGGTATTATTATTGGCATTACAGGTATTGGTGTTACGCTTCTATGCATTGGCGACCGGTTTGCATCGATTATGAGTTTCGGTCAACCTATGATTCTGCGGGTTCCTCCGGTTTCCATTGTCATTGCTGTTGTGGTAGCATTGGTGACCGTATTGATTTCTGCATGGATACCATCCAAACGTGCCATGAAGATATCCGCGGTGGAAGCGATTCGTCAAACGCATGATATCATTACTGAAAAGAAACAGACAAAGACATCACGGTTCATCTATAGGTTGTTTGGTTTGCCCGGTATGCTGACAGACAAGCATTTCAAAAGGAATAAGAAGAAATACCGCACTACCGTTGTCAGCCTGTTCATGAGCATTGTACTATTTGTATCTGCTTCATCTTTTACGGATTATCTGACGGAATCAGCCGACAGTGTGTATGATACCCATGGATTCGATCTGTTGTATTTTTTCAATCCAACAGATGTACGCAACCTGCCTATTGAAGATGCCATGCAGGTCATCCGCAGTGATGAAAATGTAACAGAAGCTGCTTATACCCAGAGAGATGTTTTCGGATGCGATATCAGTATGGATCATTTATCATGGGAATGGATGTTTGATACTGCACATATTGTCAGTGAAGACTACGATCCGACAGCACGTGATAATTATATGCATCTTCAGGTGATCGTTATTTATGTGGAAGACGAGGTTTACAGAGCGTATCTGAAGTCCAATAAGTTAGATGAGGATGTGTATATGAGTTCTTCTGCTCCTGTAGCAGTGGCTATCGATGGGCAGACTAAGTATAACATCCGGCAGGAAAAGTTTGTTACTGTGAATACCCTGGAAGATACAAGTTGTGAGATGACCAGTGAAGTTCTGAAAAGCATTGATGGATATGCCCATATAGAAACAGTAGAAAATGGAGATGGAAGCAAGTTATATCGTTATCTCAATCTGGAAGATGGGGAGGAAATTATCGAGTTCCCGGCAGATGAAGTCATATCGGAACTTACTTTTCGTGTAGGAACTACTCTGTACGAAAAGCCCTATTTCATCGACACTACCGGTGAGCTGATCTTACTTTATCCTTTGTCTGCACAGGTTTCCGTGAATCCATATGCTGGTGGACAGAAAAACTTCTCCATCCTGATTCGCACGCCTGATCACAAAACCTGCTATGATTCACTCTGCAAAACTCTCCTTGAAAACGGTATGAGCGATGGCAGACTTTATGACTATGCAGAATCACAGTCACAGGAACGAGCTATGGTCACAATTATTGAAGTTTTCGCGTATGGCTTTATTGTACTGATATCTCTGATTGCTGCAGCAAATGTGTTCAACACCATATCTACGAATATCAACTTACGCAGACGGGAGTTTGCTATGCTGAAATCTGTAGGTATGAGTGCAAAAGATTTCAATAGGATGATGAATTTTGAATGTTTGTTATATGGAATGAAAGCTCTTCTGTATGGTATACCAGCTTCATGCCTCGTAACCGTTTTGATTTATCAGACGGTTTCTTCCGGTATGACTACAGGTTTCCGGCTTCCATGGTCAGCTATCGGCATTGCGGTACTCAGCGTGTTTATCGTGGTGTTTGCGACCATGTTGTATTCCATGAGTAAGGTACGGCGTGAGAATCCTATTGATGCTCTGCGGAATGAAAATTTATAAAGTGCAAAAGGTATCGCAAAACGCGGTGCCTTTTCTGCTGAATATACTTCCGTTGCGCCGATGTTAATCTGCGTTGCTTGCCAAAACAGCGTAATACTGGTATAATATTCGCAGACACCGGCAAAAGGAGGACGATCAATGCTGAGTGAAAATCTGAAAAATCTTCGGAAGGCAAAGGGATTATCACAGGAAGAACTTGCCATCAAACTGAATGTTGTACGGCAGACTGTATCCAAATGGGAAAAAGGTCTGTCGGTCCCCGATTCGGAAATGCTGATCCGGCTTGCGGAAGCACTGGATACAAGCGTTACCATATTGTTGGGCGAAACAATCGATATGCAGGAAAACGAACCTACTGACTTGAAGGTGCTGTCCGAGAAGCTTGAACTGCTCAACGAACAGTTTGCAAGGCAGAATGAGAAGAGGAGGAAAATCTGGCGAGCTGTGTTTGTTGCCATCGGAATTGTGGCTTCAGTAGTACTGTTGGGAGAATTGATTGAGTTTATCTTCACACAGACTGCCATCAGTTCAATGGACGAAAGTATCGGTATCATCGGCGGTGCGGATGGTCCCACACAAATAATGGTGGCACGGGCAGTAAATCCCATCAGCGACTGGATTTTTGCTCTGATTGGTGTGATTGCCGCCGGAATCGGTATCTATGCAACAAGACAAAAATAACATACAAAGGCATTGTCACTCAGGCAGTGCCTTTTCTTGTGCTAAGGAAAAAAATTTGTTATAATATTTTTTGAAAAACTTTCAAACGCAGTGAACCTTTTCATGCTCTCGATTGTATATGGTAGTGAAAGGAGGCGCAGAACTTGATCGATCAATACATAAACAAATACGGCAAGCGGCTGTACGGATTATGCCGGACGCTCTGCGCCAATATTCATGACGCAGACGATCTCTATCAGGAAACGTGGCTGAAGGTGCTTCGGTACATCGACAGATATGATCCGGAACGTGAATTCGAGGGCTGGCTGACAACGATCTGTGTCAACATCTACCGCAATTCGTGGAAACGGATGCTCAGAAATCCCGTGTGGGATAACTTCACAGCGGCGGAAGATAAAGAGATTGTCCTGGAGAACATAGCAGCAGAAGAACCGCCGGACTATTCCGACCTTCATGCCGCCATCAACCGACTGCCCGAAAAGCTGAGAATGACGGTGATCCTGTTCTATTTCCGGGATATGGACATCACCGAAACAGGAAAGGTACTGAAGATTCCCGAAGGAACAGTGAAATCCAGGCTGAATAAAGCAAGAAAACTTCTGAAGGAGGTGCTGACAAGTGAAACAGATCTACAATTTTGAAAAAAATAATCCCCCCTGTCTGAACGAACGGTATCTCCGAAAGGAAGCCGAGAGGCGAAAGCTTCAGCGGCAGACCATTCTTCTGACGATAGCATCCATTCTCTCGCAGATGGTTGTCCTGTTGTTCGGCATTCTGATATGGCCGATTCAACCAGTGGTTACTTTAACCTGTATCCTGTATGTGCTGACCGCAGCACTTTCCTGCGGTGTAATAGTGATTGTATTTACGAAGAAACGGAGGTCTATTGCATGAATATCATTGTTGGATCATTTATATCTCTCATTATACTGTCGATTGGTTTGATCGTCCCCATTCTGATCGGTGTCTACGTATATCGTGACGCAAACCGCCGTGGAATGAATGCTTTGATGTGGACACTGATCGCACTGTTTGCACCGTCTTTGATCGGATTTATCATTTATCTCCTTGTCAGAAGCAGCTATTCCGATCTGGAATGTCCGAAATGCGGAACAACGATCAAGGAAGAATACGTTCTTTGCCCAAAATGCGGTGCTAAGCTGCGGCCGTTCTGCCCGAACTGCTCCGCTCCTGTTGAACCGGACTGGAAGGTGTGCCCGAGATGTGCAGCATCTTTAGAGGAAATCGCTCAGGATGTCGTGGTTCCCACGCGGAAAAAGGATAAATCCCTTGGTGTCATCCTGCTGCTTGTGATTCTGATTCCGGTCATTCTGATTATTGCATTTGTCGGGTTGTTTGCCTTTCAGATGGCAGGTACAACAGGACCTACGGGCGGCACTTCCATCTATGCTGTGAATCCGGATGCATATATGGCAGAAATGCAGAGTGATGAAATTGCCGCATGGTATCAGAACTGTAACGATAATCGCGTGCATATTCTGACATACGGCAATGAAGACGAGGATTCTGTCTATTATCTCATGTATCTGCCCGGACTCCGCGACACAAGGGAGATTGACTTTGACAATAACGAAGGCTTCTTCCGGAATATTCTGGAGATTGAATACGATGTGGAAGGCAGAAATACCGGAGAGTATCTGATTCTTGTTGCCTGTACTGGGAACGATAAGGCGAAAAAACTGCAGATCACTTGTGATGACAAGAAGATGGACTGTGTAACTGAGAGTACGATTACGGAAATCATAATTCCTGAGAATGCTGAAATGGTGATTGCTGAGCACTACTCCGGAGGCGGCAGGAATGGTGCTATATCTGTTCGTCAAGAAGAAGTTCCTGCATAAGTTGCGAGAGAATAATTGAATCCGAAAGGTATCGCAGAAATGCGGTGCCTTTCTCTATTAACATGAACGCCAAGTAAACTTTGCACACACATCTTGACAAGTTTACTTGGCGATGATATAATATTGACAAGAAAACTTGGCGTGAGGTGGATGATGAAAAAGGAAGACATTCTTGAAATGAGCCGGAAAGCAAACAAAAACCGGGATCTCGCAGAGCTTGATGTGATGGTGCAGGCAAGCAGCATCGCAGGACGTGTAGGAGCTTGTGTTTGCGTTCTGCTTGCGGTTTCATTCTTCGACTGATGGAGGCGATAGGATGAACGAGGAACTGAAACTGAAGAATCATCTGAAAGAGGCACGCAGCGAAAAAGGTCTGTCCCAGCAGCAGCTTGCAGAGATGGTAGGCGTGTCCCGGAATACGATCAGCTCCATCGAAACGGGACAATTCAACCCTACTGCAAAACTGGCGCTGATCCTCTGTATTGCGCTGGATAAGAAATTTGAAGAACTGTTTTACTTTTAGGAGGACAAAGATGGATTACATTGCAATGCTTATTCTTGGCGTTTTTATATCCGCACTCGGAATTGTGAATATCATGGGCAATATCAGTACAATCCACGCCTACAACCGCAGAAAGGTTCGGGAGGAGGATGTTCCGAAATATGGTAAGGCTGTTGGTACAGGAACGCTCATCATCGGTGCCTCCTTTGTCGTTGGATTTGCGGTTTCATTTATCAGTGAATTGCTGATGGCGATCATTATTCTTCCGGCTGTGATAGTCGGACTCGGGTTCATTTTATATGGACAGTTCAAGTACAACCACGGGATATTCTGACAGTGCTGCTATAATGGAAGGTATCGCAGAAATGCGGTGCTTTTCTCTTTCTGTTCACGCTATCTTTCAAAAAATATGCTATAATTTTCTTACTTCATGCAACGCAGATAATCATTTTCCTGTACTGTAGGGTGAAAGGCCTTATCAATACTGAAGGAGGTATATATGACAGACGAAAAAATCATCGAACTATACTGGCAGCGTTCCGAGACTGCCATTGAAGAAACCGATCGGGCATACGGACGGTACTTTCGTTCTGTTGCATACGGGATTTTATGGGATAACGAAGATGCGGAAGAAACAGTGAATGATGCATATCTGAAAGCATGGAATACCATTCCGCCGGAATATCCGAATTATCTGAAAGCATTTCTCGCAAGGATAACCCGTCAGCTTTCCATCAACCGGTTGGAACAGAACACGGCGAAGAAACGAGGGGCAGGGCAATATACACTGATTCTGGATGAGCTTGCGGAATGTATTCCGGACGAAAACAGTTCCGAAGATATTGCGGACAGGATTGCTTTGCGGGACACATTGAATGTATTCCTGCGTTCTCTGCGTCCGGAAATGCGGCGGGTATTCATCCGGCGATACTGGCATATGCAGTCAATTGCTGTGATTGCCGGGGACTGCGGGATGAGTGAAAGCAAGGTAAAGTCCATGCTGCTGCGAACAAGAAACAGACTCAAAAAGTATTTAATGAAAGAGGGGTATACTGTATGAAACCGGAAAACATTGTGAATGCACTGAATGATATGGATTATGATATGATTGAGGAGGCAGAAATGGAAAAGAAAATATTGATACCGAGGCTGCGTGGAAAGAAGACTGTACTGATTGCTGCTGCCGTTTGTCTGCTTCTGTGCGGAACTGCAGCTGCCGCCGGAATATTCTGGATAAAACCGGAGGTACATGCGAATGCAGACGGGCACACCTTACTCATCAATCAGGGGTATATTGAATTGCCGGAAGATGCGGTGCAGACGATTCTGGCAAACCGGATTCCCGAACGGAATTATAATTGTTTCCTTAATTTTGAGACAGTTGCTGAGTGGCAGGAGTTTTTCGATCTTCCTTTTGTGACGAGCAGTTTACTGGTGACTGCAGAAGACGGGCAATGGGTAGATTATACTGGGAACGGTGTTCTTGTTCCCAAGGGAGATATTGATACTTATATTACAAGTGTTGATGAAGAAAACGAAACCAAATTCGGGATTATGGGGAGTGTTTTTAGTGTTGAGAGAATCTATTCGGCGGAAGATGATTCTGAACAGATAAACTGGCATGGCAGTATACAAATTCATGCGGC
>JBGVOJ010000514.1:0-5310 GCA_045126415.1 Eubacteriales bacterium
GACCTCGAATCACTACGGCGCAACCGCGGACGGTCTCGTTCTCGGCTACCGTGTCGGCGCAAAGCTCCTGTACGCTGATACCCTCCAGTACCACCCGACCGGCGCGGCGTTCCCGGAACAGATTTACGGTGCGCTTGTAACCGAAAAGGTACGTTCCCTCGGCGCGAAGCTCGTCAACAAGAACGGCGAAGTCTTCATGCATCCGCTGGAAACCCGTGACGTATCGGCGGCATCCATCATCCGCGAATGCACCGCGCGTGACAACGGTCTGGAAACCTCCGATGGTCTTGGTCTGTGGCTCGACACACCGATGATCGAACTCAAGGGCGGCGAAGGCACGATCGAAAAGAGAATCCCCGCAATGCTCCGTATGTTCGGCAAGTATGGCATCGACATCCGCAAGGAACCGATCCTCGTTTACCCGACGCTCCACTACCAGAACGGCGGTCTCGACATCGCGGCAGACGGCATGACCGGCGTGGAAAATCTCTATGCAGCAGGCGAAGTTGTCGGCGGTATCCACGGCAGAAACCGTCTGATGGGCAACTCCCTGCTCGACATCATCGTATTCGGCAGAAACGCAGGTCAGCAGGCATCCGAAAAGGCAAAGTCTGTGGAAGTTGGCGCGCTGACGCTCGGACACATCGCAAAGTTTGCGGAAGAAGCAAAGGAAGCCGGCATTGACACCGACGTGGTTTCCCCGAAGCTGCTGCCGGTTTACGGCCACGGCAACAAAAACGTGGTTAAGGAAGCGTTCTGAGAACAGTAACGTGCGAAAAGAAGAAAGGAGAGATATAAATGTCTTTCTTTGGCGGTATTCTGTCAATTAAAGCCGTAGCATTTTTAATGTTTTCGATTTTCGTAATTCTTGCTCTCGGATATCTTCTCGGAAGAATTACAATCAAAGGTGTAAACCTCGGTTCTGCGGGAGTGTTCATCATTGCGCTCCTTTTCGGCTGCTTCTTTTATCAGCAGCTCAATACGGAGCTTGCCGTTGAAGGAGCTTCCTATGTAACCAACGCATTGAAGATTGTTGAAAATATGGGACTAATCCTCTTTGTATCTTCGGTGGGATTCATTGCAGGACCGAGCTTCATAGGAAACTTCAAACAGAACTTCAAGTCATACGTAACTCTCGGACTCGTTATCATCGTTTCCGGCGGCCTTGCATGTGCTGCCTGCATCCTGATCGGAAGAAACTTCACAGAGCTTTCTGCCCCCGAATTTACAGCAATGCTCGTAGGTCTTTTTGCGGGAGGACTGACTTCCACTCCCGCATTCTCTGCGGCGAAGGGAACAGTGGCGGCAGAGCTTGAATCCATCGTATCCGTCGGTTACGGGATCGCATATCTTTTTGGAGTTATAGGAGTTGTACTTTTTGTTCAGCTTATTCCCAAGATTCTCAAAGTTGATATCGAAAAGGAACGCGAAAGCCTTGTGGCTGCCAATAAAGGCGACGCAAAGAAGAATAAAGCAGGTCTTATTGAGATCGACGACTACGGTTTTATGCCTTTCGCACTTGCGGTTGTGATCGGTCTTGTCCTTGGTTCCTTCAAGTTCGGCAATTTCTCGCTCACATCCACAGGCGGATGCCTTGTAGCAACTCTTGCGTTCGGGCATTTCGGACATATCGGCAAGTTCAGCATCATGCCGGATGCAAAAGCACTGAAAGTTTTCCGTGAATTCGGCCTTGTGCTCTTCCTCCTCGGAGCCGGAATTTCCGGGGGAGCATCTTTTGTGAAGTATTTTGAACCCGTTTACTTTATTTACGGCGCAATTATGACCATTGCTCCCATGATTATCGGCTTTATCTTCGCAAAGTATGTCCTCAAACTCAACATTCTCAACAATCTCGGTTCCATCACAGGCGGCATGACTTCAACGCCCGCTCTCGGAACGCTCATTCATGTGGCAAAGACCGAGGATGTGGCTGCGGCTTATGCTTCCACCTATCCCATCGCGCTGATTTCCGTTGTGTTGGTATCTCAGTTCATCATTATTTTATTCTCATAAGCAAGCTCCGGGTGTAGGGTAGCTGATTTCACAGGTCGGCTGCCCTATATCTGTCCGGAGGCAAAAGGATTTTTTAAAAAGACTATGAAAACAAACCGTTTGTCCTATATACAGAATATTTTAGTCCCGTGTCTTGTTTTTTCTGCCGCTGCCGGTGTATTCACGGGAATTCTCATCTTTTTATTCAAAGCGGCGGCATCGTGGGTGGCTGCACATTCCGAAACTGTTTATGAAGCAGTACATACAAATACTGTCCGGATTCCTGTTCTGATTGCGGGAATGGCACTGGTGGGCTGGCTTGCGGCTGTGATACTGAATTATGCTCCGGAAGCCCGGGGCGGAGGAATCCCGACAGCGATCACCATCCTCCGCGGCATTGTTCCGTTTCACTGGATCAAGAGTATCCTGTCGGTGTTTGTTTCAGCGATGCTGACGTATTTCTGCGGTGTTCCGCTGGGAAATGAAGGACCGAGCGTGCAGATGGGAACGGCAGTCGGCAGGGGAACGGTCACTCTGTTTGCCAAAAAACATCCTGCATGGGATCGCTATATCATGACCGGCGGTGCCTGCGCGGGATTTGCCGCCGCGACCGGTTCCCCGATTACGGGAATGCTTTTCGCGTTTGAAGAAGCGCACCGGCGTATTTCACCGATGCTTATCATGACGGCTTCGATGACAGCATTGACCGGAACGGCAACCATGCGGTTATTATGTCTGCTGACCGATGTTCCGTTTCATCTGTTTCATTTTTCCGCAGATGCTGTTCTGCCGCTGAGCTATCTCTGGTGTGCCGTCCTTGTCGGACTGCTTGCGGGATTGACCGCTGCGGGCTTTACCCGTGCCTACCGTGGAATCCGCTTCTTTGTGAAACAGATTCTCGGAAGGGTACCTTTTACGGTGAAAATTATCTCTGTTTTTGTGCTTTCCGCCTGTGTGGGGATCGCGGTTCCGGTTTGTAGCGGATCCGGTCATCATCTGATCGATTCTCTGATGGAAGGAGACCGTGTGACAGTCGCTCTGATCGCCGTTTTTCTCGTTCGTGCGCTGCTGCTTCTTCTTGCGAACAACGCCGATGTAACGGGTGGATTGTTTGTACCGACGCTTGCATTCGGTGCGATCCTCGGTGCATTGAGCGGGAAACTGCTGATATTCGCCGGGATACTTCCGGAAGAATATTACACAGCGATCGTAATCATGGGAATTGCGGCTTATCTCGGCGCTTCCTCGCGGACACCACTGATTGCGATGGCATTTTCGCTGGAAGCGCTGAACGGCATCACGAATATCATTCCGCTTTTTACGGCAGTTACGATTTCTTTCCTTGTGATTGAAACATCCGGAATCGCTTCCTTTACGGACACTGTGATTGAAAGCAAGGTGGAAACGCTGCATCATGGCCAGAAAGCCTATGTGATCGAGGCAGATATGACAGTGGTACCCGGTTCGTTTGCCTGCGGCAAGGAAGTCCATGACCTTATTCTGCCGCACTCCTGTGTTATCATGTATATTCAGAAGCATACCGCCCATCCTTCTTCCGCTTCGTTCCTGGCTGCCGGAGATATCGTACATCTCTATATTCGTACCTTTGATCCGACGGAAACAAAGATACAGTTGGAGTCGATTGTGGGAGAACAGACGAAAGAAACGTATACAAAAATATCCTTTGCGAAAGAAAATCAGTTTGTGCCCGAGTGATATTGTGTGTGGTTGAAATACATTAAAGACGATTATTCTGTTTTCGATAAGAAGCATCTCTACAACTTCTCCCAACGTACATTGTTGTGTGTCTTAGTCACAATACAGTAAACAAATTTTTGTTATAAAAGTATTAAATCGTCACTAAAGTCTGCTTTCACTCTTGTTTGTGCTGATACTTTAGCGGCAGAAGGGAAATCAATATGAATAACACAAAACTTCTTGTGAAAGTACTGACCGGAATGTTTGGACGGTGGGTAACTGTTATTGATCGTACAGAATATGAACAGCGAGAAAATACATACAAGCGAAAACTTGCAGAATTGGAAAAGGTGATCCAAGCCCTTCAAGTTGATTATAATGAATACGAATATCTGAAACATTTGGCGGATACGCTTGTGAGACTGGAAAAGCGACTACATAATTCCGACAACGCTTCGGAAATACTGAAAGAAACTTTCCGGACTGCCTGTGAATTTTATGATGCAGACTGGGCAGGTTTTTTTGAGGTTGATCCCGATTCCAAGGTATGGTGGCCGTTTGACTGGTTATCGGTTAAGTCAAATGATATGACTAAAAGTTATCTGAATGAATTCGAACCGCTGTCCGTTCTTCCTCGATGGGTGGCTGCGATGGAGCTGAATCAGGCGATTGCTTTGCAGGACAGGGAGAAAATAAAAAACGAATATCCCGAAGAATATGCACTGTATGAACGTGTGAAACTATACTCTGTTCTGGCGGTACCGGTTAAGCCTCGGCCATGCGGATTCCTTGTTGTCCGTAATCCGCAAAGATATGTAGATGCGGCATTTGCTGATGTACTGCAGCTTCTTGCGTTTGTTGCGCTTGTGAATATCAATGATATTATGCAGCGGCGTATGAGAAAGCTCGTCCGATCTCCGAAAGATATCAGAAGTGCCAACGATATCTATATCAAGCTGTTCGGTGATTTTGAATTCATTACAGATAAGGGAACTCTGACATCCGAAGATGTCGACCGCTCCAGTACGGTATTGTTTCTATCTTATCTGGCAATCCGCCACAAGGAGAAACTGCCGTCCTATCTTCTGGATGAACTTCTGGCGGGAGACGGTACGGCAAAACGGACGGTTTATATATCCGAATAGACAGCAGCAACGAAGCAATCAACAATATCATCCGTCACTACCGCAGCAGATTCCTGGAAGTTGTTGAAAAGATGATCCACATTCTTTACGAAAGCAAATCGTATAACGATATCCGGCAGGCAGCCGATAAGGGATTGAAACTCGCCTTGCAATCCGGTGATGTATTTCTGGTTGATTGTGTGCAGTCATGAGACTGCCATGCTGACAACCGAGAGGGACTATATGGAAGAAGCACGGCAGAATCATGTGGAAGAAGAATATATCGAAATGGTCAAAAAATTGACCGAATTCGGCGTGAAAATGTAGGAAAAACTGTTTGGTGAGGTTTCAGTGAACATTCTGGTAAGGTTCCGATGAGATGAAATTTTTCCGGTGAGATTCCAGTGAACAGTCTGGTGAGCATTCCGGTGAACTCCGAAGTTTAAGATGGGGTGGCAAAAGCACATTGCCATGACACATAAACTTCGGAGGTTTT
>JBGVOJ010000515.1:0-1678 GCA_045126415.1 Eubacteriales bacterium
TCTGGAGTGCGCGCCTTCGCGGGTGTAGTCAAATTCGCCGCCGTTCTTTTCAAAACGAACCCCAAAGGAAACCAGATCGCCGATCACCTCCTGCGAGGAACGGATCATGATGTCCACCGACTCGGGATTGTTCTCGTAGTGACCTGCACGCATGGTGTCTTCATAAAAAGCGTCGTAGTCGTCCGCGTCCCGCAGAACACAGATGCCGCCCTGCGCCAGAAACGAATCGCTCCGGTCCGCGCTGTCCTTGGTCAGGAGAATTATATTTTTGTCTTCCGGCAGATTCAGTGCGCAGTACAGACCCGCGACACCGCAGCCGACAATGATGATATCTGTTTTTTTCATAAAATTCAATTACCTTTTTATTATACCGCAAGTTCCAGCATTCTGTCAAGCGGGATTCGCGCCATGCGGATAACATCCTCGCTGACATGTACTTCATTGATTTCTTTTTCCAGAACGGCAAGCACATTCTCGAGGGTGTTCCGCTTCATGTCAATGCAGCAGGGACAGGGGGAAGGGAAGTAAAACTGCTTGTCCGGACTGTCCTTCCGGAGCTGCCAAGCCACACCTGCTTCGGTACCGATGATGTATTCCTCCGCAGTCCCGGCTTTCGCGAATTTCAGAATATCCGCCGTACTGCCGATGTAGTCGGACAGCGCCAGCACCTCCGGCTCACATTCCGGATGAGACAAAACGAGCGCCCCCGGATACTTTGCCTTTTCCGCGAGAATCGACTCCGCCGTGACTGCTGCGTGGATCGGACAGCAACCGTCATTGAGAATGATGTTTTTCTCCGGCACCTGCTCCGCAACATGACGTCCGAGATTCCGGTCGGGAATGAAGAAAATATTGCGGTTCGGTAAAGCTTTAACAATCTTCACGGCATTGGAAGAGGTCACGCACACATCGCTGTGACACTTCAGTTCCGCTGTGGAGTTGATGTAGCAGACAACGGCGAGATCCTCATACCGTTCGCGCATCTGCCGGATGACCTCGGGAGACGCCATATGCGCCATGGGACAGTCGGCGGTGAGATCCGGCATATAAACCTTTTTTGATGGATTGAGAATTTTCGCACTCTCTCCCATAAAGGAAACACCGCAGAATACAATGCGTTCCGCCGTGCTCTGCTTGACAGCCTTGGCGAGATAGAACGAGTCGCCGATATAATCCGCGATCTCCTGTACCTCGTCCGGTGTATAATAATGAGCTAAAATAACAGCGTTTTTTTCTTTTTTCAGCTGTCTGATTTTATCTTTCATAACTGCCTTTCTGTTGTGATCTGACGTTTTGTACCTATACAGTATAGCACCAGTTCTTGCATCTGTCAAGTTATCTGTAAAGTTTTCGGCAGTAAATCCGAAATTCTCCGAAAACAACAAAAAAGAGAAAAAATTTTCTGAAAAATTTAAATAGTCTTGTTCGAGTCAGTCTGCTTTACCGCTGCTCAGGGACACGTTCAAGATCGCCGGAGCTTCAAAGAATGCGGTGTGTATATTCCGGCTCTCACAAAAATATATTTGAAAAACTATAAATTTTATAAAAACAAAAAATTCCATGTTCATCGTCAGAAACATATGCTATAATAGATGCATTCGATAGCCCGTTTAAAAGGTTGGATCGATCTTTTTCCAAAAGGTCGCAAACGTCGAAATTCCCCCTGACATCCAAGAAG
>JBGVOJ010000516.1:0-2520 GCA_045126415.1 Eubacteriales bacterium
ACCGTGGTGGGCAAGCTCCGCCAGCGAGCCGATACCGCGGACGTGCCCGTGATGATGCTGACCGCGAAATCCACCGAGTTCGACACCGTGACCGGACTGGACGCCGGTGCGGACGACTATCTGGCCAAGCCGTTCGGCATGATGGAGATGATTTCCCGTGTACGAGCCGTTCTGCGCCGGACGGCACCGCAGAACCATGAGACGGTCCGGAGTGTCGGCGAGCTGGAGATGAATTACACCGAGCACACCGTCACCGTCGGCGGCGAACGGGTCGCGCTGACGCTCAAGGAATACGAACTGCTGAAACTTTTTATGGAAAATCCCGGACGTGTTTTTTCCCGTGACCGGATCCTTTCGATCATCTGGGAATCCGATTATGTCGGTGAAACCCGCACGGTCGACGTTCACATAGCGACGCTCCGCACCAAACTCGGACGATGCGGTGACCTCATTGAAACCGTCGGCGGTGTCGGCTACCGATTCGAAAAAGACGGGGAGAAGGGAACCCGTTCATGACAAAGCGTATTTTTGCGACGGTCACGCTGGTTGCGCTCGCTGTTTTTGCCGCCTCGATGGTGCTGATTATGGGCGCGCTGTACGATTATTTTGCGGGAGTACAGCTCCGTCAGCTCTGTGCGGAGACCGAGCTTGCTGCACAGGGGGTGAGCCTCCTCGGTGAGGAATATTTCCGGGATCTTGAGACCCACCATTTCCGCATCACATGGATTGCCGCCGACGGTACAGTACTGTACGACAGCGACGCTGCCGCCGAAAACATGGAGAATCACGTCGAAATGGAGCGCGAGGAAATCGTGGAAGCTCTCCGGGACGGTTCGGGGACAAGTACCCGTTTTTCAACAACCCTTATGCGGAAACTTTCTTATGCCGCCAGACGTCTGGACGACGGAAGCATCCTTCGGCTGTCGGAGGAGCATCATTCCGTGATCGTTCTCCTGTTCTGTCTGCTGCAGCCGATCATTCTCATCACCGTGTTCGTTGTGACGCTGTCGATGTGGCTGGCCTCCAAGACCACCAGATCGATCGTTGCGGGGCTGAACATCCTCGATCTCGACCGTCCGCTGGAAAACGAAGGATATGAGGAACTTTCGCCCCTTCTGCATCGTCTGGAAGAACAGCAGAAACAGCTTCGCGCGCAGTCCGCGGAACTCCGCCGCCGGCAGAACGAATTCGCCGCCATCACCGACAACATGAAGGACGGTCTCATTCTCCTTGATGTCAAAGGGCGGATCCTCAGCATCAACACATCCGCCAGACGTCTGCTGAAACCCATCGGCAACTGTGTCGGTCGGGATATTCTCACCGTCAACCGGTCGATCGAGATGCAGGAACTGCTCCGTCTGGCGCAGTGCGGTCTGAGGGCGGAGAAAATCCTCGAACTGGACGGTCTGCGGTATCAGGTCGATATCAACCCCGTTGATTCCACCCTGCCGGATTCGGATTACGTCCTCACCGGCTATGTGATCCTGATGTTTGACGTGACGGAAAAGGAAAAAGCGGAACAGATGCGCCGTGAATTCACGGCGAACGTCTCGCACGAACTGAAAACGCCGCTTCATTCCATTTCCGGCTGTGCGGAGCTTCTGTCGAACGGACTTGTCCGCACGGAAGACGAAGGGCAGTTTCTCGGACAGATCTACACGGAAGCGCAGCGCATGATCCGCCTGATTGACGATATTATCGGGCTGTCACGGCTCGACGAGGGGGCGGAAGGCATGAATCGCGAGCCGGTCGATCTCTATGTGGTCGCGGGACGGACGGTGAACAGCCTGCAGCAGACGGCACGGGATGCGGATGTCACTTTCCGGCTCACGGGGACCTCGGCGGAGATCCGTGCGATCCCGCAGCTGGTGAACGGAATCATCTACAACCTCTGCGACAACGCGATCAAGTACAACCGTGCGGGCGGCACCGTTCATGTGGATGTGAGCCGCCGGGAAAAGAACGTGGTTCTGACCGTGGAGGACACGGGCATCGGAATTGCACCGGAACATCAGGCACGGATTTTCGAACGGTTCTACCGCGTGGACAAGAGCCATTCGAAAGAAGTCGGCGGCACGGGTCTCGGGCTGTCGATCGTGAAGCATGCCGCACAGATCCACGGTGCGGAGATCGGACTGAAAAGCAAACCCGGCGAAGGCACGGCGATCACGGTGACCTTCCCGCTGGAATGATAAATAATGCGTGAAAACCGCTGTACGGCGGTTTTTTCGTTTTTTCTGTACATTTTTTCGAAAATATGTTATAATAATGACAAAATATCAAAGAACATTTTAAGGAGATTCTTTCTCATGGTGACACGGGAAAACGTCAGACGATTCGATTTTAAGAAAAAACCGCATAAACCATACTTTCTGATGTATGCTGCGAAATATATCATCAGCTTCCCCGATCTGAAAAAACGCGGAGCTGTCATCCGGAAGAGCGAAGACATGAAGGAACTGGAAGGGAAGCCCTACCTCCTTCTTGTGAACCACTCCTCCCTCGTGGATCTCAATCTCA
>JBGVOJ010000517.1:0-3492 GCA_045126415.1 Eubacteriales bacterium
AGATGGACACGCCGTCCAGCTCCGGCTCGTTCGCCAGCATCTCCTCGTCGGACAGATAGAAACGGCACCCCTCGATGCCGTAATCTGCGGCAAACTTCTCTGCCTTGCCGGGTACCAGATCCGCCATAGCCACGATCTCTACGTCGGGCATTTCCTTATATGCATAAATATGAGAGGATGCGATCCAGCCGGTACCGATGATACCGATCTTGAGCTTACGTCCTTCGATCTTCTTTTCTTCTACGATAGCCTGCTTGAACTGGCCGAGAACTGCGTCTGACATTATTTTGTCCGCCTTTCTTAATAATTTCTTATTTTATAAGGGGAGTGCTCCCGGGGAAAACTTTTTGAAAAAAGTTTTCCCCGAACCCCTTTCAAAAACTTTTATACTGTATGGAAAATATCGTTTTTCCTGAACTGTTTACCAGCCGAGGGACTTGAGGTATTCGCGGCTTGCCTTGATGGATTCCATTCTGGAGAGACCCATGGACGGTTCGTCCTGTTCGACGACAACGTACTGTGCGCCGGACGCAACCGATGCTTCGAGGATCGCGGGCATATCCTGCATGCCGTGACCGACCGGACGGAATTCGAACGTGGAGGGTTCGTCTTCCTTTTCTTCTTCATCGATACCGATGAGAGCGTAAAGGTGCTTCGGGAGCTTGCCGCTCATGTAGAAGTCCTTGAGGTGAACGACCGGAGTTCTGCCGTTGTACTTTGCGATGTATTCTGCGGGAATTTCGCCGCCGACATTGACCCAGCAGGTGTCAAGTTCGGTTTCGAGGAATTCCTTCGGAACTCTCTTGTAGAGGATGTCGAGACCGTATTCGCCGTCAACCTTGGTGAATTCGAAGTCGTGGTTGTGGTACAGAAGAGTGATGCCGTACTTCTTTGCGATTTCGCCGAGCTTTGCGATGGTTTCGATGGTTTCTTCGAACTTTTCAGCACCCGGACGGCGTTCGGGAGTTACATACGGAACAGCCGCAAACTTTACGCCGATGGTCTGGTAAGCCGCAAAAGTCTTGTCGGGATCCGCGATCATTTCGTCGAGCGGAATATGAGCGGATACGGGGATCAGTTCGAGTGCGTCGATGAGACCCTTGATGTATTCGGGAGCGTAACCGTAAAGGCCGGCGAATTCAACGCCGTCGTATCCCATTTCCTTGATCTTGCGGAGAGTATCTGCAAGGTTTGCTTCCGCGCTGTCACGTACAGAGTAAACCTGAACTGCTACCGGTAATGCCATATATTTATCCTCCTGATGAGTTACAGTATTTCGATTGAATTCCGGGCTGCGGCTGCGCTTTTCAGCAGGCCGCACACTTTCTTTTATACTATTATAACGTATAGACTGCCTAAAATCAATAGTTTTTTGTGATTTTCGAAATTTTTTTCCTTTTCCGCGTCCGGATTTAAAAATCTCCGTCGGAGTCCTCTCATTCCATCTCCTGCTCTTGACAAACGTATGAAAATTTACTACAATATTATATATACGGTTATCCGATCTGCGTTTTCCGGTGCACCGCGTAGCCGTCACGGAATATATGCGAGAGCGTCTTCCGCTTCACCTCGCTTTTCCGCCCGCGGTACGTCCGACGTTCAAGAATGTGCAGAGTCACCTCCACAGTATTCCGCTCCTCGTCGATCGCTACTTCACTCCGGCACGTATACCCGATCTGCCGCGCCTCCGGATCGTCCACCGATGCCGCGTACGAATACAATACTCCCGCGGCATACGTGTAAAATCCGTTCAGACGTGCGGCGGTCTGAAAATCCGCGCCTTCGCCGGAAAAACACGGCAGCGTGATATGTGCTGTCACCCGACCGCCGTCCTCACGATCCATATTCCCCTGCGCCACAATATATTCATTATATTCAACCATAAATTTCTCCCAGATTAAAGTTTTTTGAAAGGGGTTTGGGGAAAACTTTTTTCAAAAAAGTTTTCCCAAAGAAACTATATTTTCCATGTCCATCCTCCAGCCACTTGCCGACCGCGTACGTCCCGAAACCTTTGATGATATCGCCGGTCAGACACATCTGTTCGGTCCAAACGGGATTCTCCGCAAAATGCTCACGCGCGGCGTAATTCCGTCCATGATCTTCTTCGGCCCGCCCGGCTGCGGGAAGACCACCGCCGCAAACGTCATCGCGAAAGCGTCCGGCAAGACCCTCTACAAGCTCAATGCCACCACCGCTTCCCTGTCCGATATCCGCGAGGTCGCGAAGGAAACCGACAGCATTCTCGGCATCGGCGGCGTTCTGCTCTATCTCGACGAAATCCAGTATTTCAACAAAAAACAGCAGCAGTCCCTGCTCGAGTATCTTGAAGACGGCCGCATCACGCTGATCGCGTCCACCACGGAAAACCCGTACTATTATATATATGACGCACTTCTCTCAAGATGCTCTGTTTTTGAATTCAAACATGTTTCTCCCGCCGACATTGCCAAGCGTCTGGAAACCGTCATTGCCCGGCATTACCCCGCCCTACGGCTCGACGACGGTGTGATCGACGATATCGCCCACGCGTCCGGCGGCGACGTACGGCGCGCGCTGACCATGCTCGAAGTCGCGGAAGGTGCCGCTGACATCGACGAAGACGGTACCCGCCATATCCGCTCGGTGAAGGAATTCATTCCGTCTGTGGCGCAAAGCGGCTTCGACCGCGACGGGGACGTCCATTACGACCTCCTCTCCGGTCTGCAGAAGTCCATCCGCGGCTCCGATCCCGACGCCGCCGTGTTCTATCTCGCCCGTCTCCTGCAGGGCGGCGATCTGATCTCCCCCTGCCGCCGTCTTATGGTGATTGCCAGCGAGGATATCGGCGCGGCATACCCGATGGCCGCCGTCATCACCCGTGCCTGCGTGGAATCCGCGAAGGAACTCGGTCTGCCGGAAGCCAGAATTCCCCTTGCCAACGCCGCCGTGATGCTCGCGACCGCGCCGAAATCCAACTCCGCCTACAATGCCATTAACGCCGCCTCTGCCGATATCGAACGCGGGATGGGTGCGGAAATTCCGGAACAGCTGCGCAGTCCGAAGTTCAAGGGATACAAATATCCGCACGAATTCCCGAATCACTGGGTGAAACAGCAGTATCTGCCGGACGACCTCGTTGGACGGAAATATTACGAATACGCCGAAAACAAAACCGAGCAGGCGGCAAAACAGTACTGGGATAAAATCAGGAACGAAAAATGATCTACATTGACAAAATTGAAATCGACGTTGACGCGCTCCGCGAAAGCGGCTCCTATGTCGCAGGGCTTCCGTTTCTGCGGAACTGGGAATCCCTGAACTTCGATTCGCCGGTCACGTTTTTCGTCGGCGAAAACGGCAGCGGAAAGTCCACTTTGATCGAAGGAATCGCTGTTGCTGCCGGATTCAACCCCGAAGGCGGCAGCAAAAACTTCAATTTCTCCACCCGCGCCAGCCATTCCGACCTGTGCGATCACCTCCGGCTCATCCGCGGCACCGACGGAAAATGGC
>JBGVOJ010000518.1:0-3813 GCA_045126415.1 Eubacteriales bacterium
CCCCCCCCCCCCCCCCCCCCCCCCGCCCCCCCCGCCCCCCCCCCCCCCCCGCCCCCCCCCCCCCCCCCCCCCCCCCCCCCCCCCCCCCCCCAAAACCATATTTCATTACTTACCAAGCACCTTCACGCAGAAGCCGTGGAGGAGCATTGCGAGTTCGCAGCGGAGAGCGTTGTCGGTGGGAGTGAGCTTGCCGCCGCTGGTAATGAGGATACCGTACTTGGAAGCAAACTTGACACCTTCTTCCGCCCAGTCAGCGATTTCGCTCGCGTCACGGATGCTGGAGAGGCTCACGCCGGTGGTGGTCGTGTCGACCTTTGCAATTTCATCCGCATAACGCTTCATGAATAAATACATCTGCTGATGCGTGATCGGATCGTTCGGGCTGAACTTGCCGTTGCCGGTACCGTTGGTAATACCTACCTGTACGGCCCATTCAATGTAGGGAGCCGCCCAGGAGATCTGCTGGTCGTTCTTGGAAACGTCCGTGAAGCTGGTGCCGGAGTATCTGTTCACGTCAACGCCTGCGAGACGACCGAGAACGGTCACGAACATGGCACGGGTCATGGTGGTGGTAGGCTCGAACTTGGTCGCGGTCATACCGTTGAACAGACCTTCGCTGCATACGAATGCAACAGCGTCATAGTACTGTGCGTTCTTGGAAACGTCCGTGAAGGGATTCGTCCAGTTTGCAGCAGAGGAGGTGGTGGAGGAGGAAGATGCAGCGGACTTCTTGAAGGTAACGTCAAGCGTCACATCCGCGGTGATGTTTTCCTTCTTGTAGGTACCGACACCCTTGGAACTTACCGTGTAGCCGGAGGTCGCGGAGCTGATGGTCTTTGTACCATCCTTCACGGAGGAGATTTCATAGCCTTCGTTCGGAGTGATGGTGAAGGTTACGGTACCGCCGTGAGCGACCGTGGTCTTGTTGGGGCTGACCGTTACCTTACCGTTGGAGGTGGAACCGATGGTAACCTTGTAAATACCGGGGATCGTGTCTTCCTCAAATTTGAGAGAGGAATCTCCCTTTGCAATGGAAATCGAAGAGGAAAGATCATTGTACGTGAGAGTTGCCTTCTTGTCCTTGTGGGTGTTGTTCACATAAACAACGAGGTCTTCACAATCCTCATAATCGATCCATTCGGACTTAAGCTTGAGCGTATAGCCGTTGAGGTCGATATATACTGTCGTATCGTAATCGGGAGCAAAGATGAAGGTAGTAAGGTTCTGATCCTTGCCGAGCTTCATGCGGACAACGAAAGAGTCTTCATAATCGTCGTCAATATCGAAGGTGTCCAGAGCATCATCATGATCCTCAAGATCTTCGAGGGCTTCCTTGAGCGAATCGTAAACCTTGGTCTTGAGGAGTGCGGAAGAAGAAGTGGAATTGCCGTTCTTATAGATGGAAACGGTGCATTCGGCGTCGGAATCCATCGGGATTACACCTTCGGTGAACTTAAGATTGGAACCGTCGGTCACAACGAGAGACGCATCAAGGTCGTCGTAAACCAGAGTTCCGTGATCGTCATCGTTGGTATTGGTGATAACGATCTCGATATCTTCGTTTTTGCTGTCGTACTCGATCCATTCGGAATCCAGCGTAAGTTCACAACCGTTCAGGTCGATCGTAATCTTGTGCTCGTGATCGGGAGCGAATTCAAAGCCTTCAATATCCTGATCTTCCCCGAGCTTGATCTTTACAGCAAAGTTTTTCTCATAGCTGCTGCCAACATTGTATTCGTCGATAATATCGTCCTCGTCTTCCAGACTTTCCAGAGCTTCTTCGAGGTCATCGAACACCTTGGAATCGCCGGTCACAGAGGAGCTGGTAGCACTGCGGTAAATCGTTACGGTGCAGGCTACACCGGAAATCGGCATATCGAAGCTGAGGCTGTAGGTTTTTCCGCCGTATTCAAGATACAGCTTGAGGGAAACTTTACCGTTCTTGATATCGTCTTCTTCTACAGTATCAGCGTCAGAACCATCCTTACCGGAAACATTCACATACATCTTCGCGCCCGCACCGAGCCAGTCTTCGAGATCGTCTTCATCCTTGATTTCCTTGTACTTGGTGGTGCCGGAGGAATTCTTGTACTTGAAGCTTACGGATTCGAAGAGGTCTTCCCAGTCGAGTTCGTCATCAATCTTGACCTTTGCGTCTTCGTCAAGAACCGCCTTGTTGCCAGTAGTATTTGCAAAACCGGTAACATCCACAAAGGTACCGACCGTAACTTCAAAGGTTGCGGAACCGGAACCAAATTCATCGGTATAGGTTACGGTAACATTCTGGGTTCCTTCCCTGGTGAACTTCTCAACATTTGCGCTGATCCTGGAGGAGTTCTGAGAATATGTTTTTGTCACATACTGGTTATTGGTACTGTCGGAATATTTCACCGCCAGAACAAGACCGGTCAGATCCAGTTTTTCGTTGGTGGTGTATACCGTCTTGGTAGGCGCGGTATATACCTTAACGTCGGTAAGGGTCTTAGTCACCTTTTCAGCAACCGAGATCGCGATGGACGCGGTCTTGCCGGAATAGGATACCGTCAGAGCCTTGTCCGACGCGGTAAGCGCACCACTCGGAGAGAAGGTAATCTCGCTGTAATCCGCTGCGGAAATGGTGTACTTGTCGCCGCCGCTGCGCGTTACCTTGATGGAAACGTCCGATCTCTTAATAGTATCCCCTACGGTATACTTGGAACCGTTCGCGGGAGAAACGATCTCGATGCCGGTAACGCTGTCCGCCGTAACCTTGATGCCGGTTACCTCACAGGGTTTTCCTGCATAAGTGATCGTTACGGAAGTATCTTCCTGCGTAAGAATACCGGAGGGCTTTACGGTGTATCCGGTAACCGTTTCGGAAGTACCATCGTTATAATGGGCGACCACAGATGCGGAACCCATGCTGAACGATTCGCCTTCCGTATATTCCTTCTTGGGTGTTCCGCTCACGGAAATGGATTCCACTTCCCGCTTTACGACCCGAACCGTACAGGAAGTACTCTTACCCTTGGAATATGCGTGAATTGTTACGGACTTGCCGGCAGTATGACCGGTAACCACACCGCTGGAGGAAACACTTGCAACGGAATCATCGTCGGAATCCCACATTACATCGTCATAGCCTTCCACCTTCAGCTGGATGGTCTTGCCGCCGTCCGTATATACTGTAAGATCGTCGTCACAGGTGATTTCAAAATCATCCTTTTCCTCCGGAGTTTCCGGTTCTTCCGGGTCTACGGGTACCATCGGAGTTTCGTTTTCACCGGGCTTGGCAGTATCGTCAATCACTTCAACGGTGAAAGTCTGAGGGTCCCCTGCAGTACCATTCTGAACACGAGTTGCCGTTATGGTAGCTTCGCCTTCTGCGACTCCGGTAACCGTCGCTTTTCTATTGTCCTGTTTTTTCGCTACAGTCGCTACCCCTGTATCGGAACTTTCCCAGTTTATCGTAGAGAAGGTGCTTCCCATATCCACTGATATATCTTTCGATTCACTGACTTTGATCGTATAGTCCGCTGCCAAAGCCGCCGTAGGCAGAATCATCACGACAGCCAGTACCGTCGAAACAATCTGCAAAAACTTCTTTTTCATTTTATTTCCTCACTTTCTGAATAATAGCCAATTCAATTTTCCGCACCCGTACAAAGGTACAGTACTTCATTGCTATAATATCACATCACAGGGCAAATTGGTAGGTTTTTCAGCCAAAATTTACAATGTTTTAACACAACCCGCCCGTTTCTTTTTAGACGTTTCAAATCAGCAGAAAGTTCCGCAAAA
Source organism: Eubacteriales bacterium (assembly GCA_045126415.1). Taxonomy (GTDB): domain Bacteria; phylum Bacillota; class Clostridia; order Oscillospirales; family CAG-272; genus UMGS1696. The sequence continues at coordinate 3,781 of JBGVOJ010000518.1, forward strand.
TCCAAATTTTTTTTATCCGTCCAAAAGTTTTTG
>JBGVOJ010000519.1:0-2145 GCA_045126415.1 Eubacteriales bacterium
CTCGTTGAGATCAATCCGGCGAACCAGCCGAATCCCAACACCACATGGCGTGAATTCTCCCTGATCGAAGCAACTCCCGGCGAAAAGTACCGCCGCGAAATGACATGGAAGGATTTCGATACCAAGGCAAACCGTTTCGCGAACCTTCTCATGACCCGTGGGGTCAAGAAGGGCGACAAGGTCGCGATCCTTCTTATGAACTGTCTTGAATGGCTTCCCGTTTACTTCGGGATTCTCAAGACCGGCGCGCTTGCCGTTCCCATGAACTACCGTTATGCCAGCGATGAAATCAAATACTGTGCCGAACTCGCGGACGTATCCGTCCTCATTTTCGGGCCGGAATTCACCGAACGTGTGGAAGCCGTTTACGAAGAGCTTCCGCTGATCAAGAACCGTTTCTTCGTCGGTCCGAACTGCCCGGAATTCGCGGACAGCTATGACCGTCTTGTGACTTACTGTTCCTCCATCGCTCCAGCTGTGGAATACGAAGAAGACGACGACGCGGCGATCTACTTCTCCTCCGGCACGACCGGTTTCCCTAAGGCGATCCTGCACGCACACCGCGCGCTCCTCGCAGCCTGCCAGGTGGAACAGAACCACCACGGTCAGACCCGCGACGACGTATTCCTCTGCATCCCGCCGCTCTACCACACCGGCGCGAAGATGCACTGGTTCGGCAGCCTTCTCTCCGGCAGCCGTGCGGTCATTCTGAAGGGTGTTTCTCCCGAATGGATTCTCCGCGCCGTTTCCGAAGAACGCGCAACCATCGTATGGCTTCTTGTGCCGTGGGCGCAGGACATCCTTGATGCCATCGACCGCGGCGACATCAATCCCGACGAATACCGTCTCTCCCAGTGGAGACTCATGCACATCGGCGCACAGCCCGTTCCGCCGTCCCTCATCAAGCGCTGGAAGGAACGCTTCCCGAACCATCAGTACGACACCAACTACGGTCTGTCCGAATCCATCGGTCCCGGCTGCGTACACCTCGGCGTGGAAAACATCCACAAAGTCGGCGCAATCGGCGTTCCCGGTTACCTCTGGGAAGCGGACATCGTTGCTCCCGACGGAACCAAAGTCACCGGCGACGAGGTCGGCGAACTGATTGTACGAGGTCCCGGCGTGATGAAGTGCTACTACAAGAACGAAGCGGCGTCCAACGAAATCCTCAAGGACGGCTGGCTCTACACCGGCGACATGGCGAAGCGCGACGCGGACGGCTTCATCTACCTCGTCGACCGTAAGAAGGACGTCATCATCACCGGCGGTGAAAACCTCTACCCGGTACAGATCGAAGACTTCCTCCGCAAGCACGACAAGATCAAGGACGTTGCCGTCATCGGTCTCCCGCACGACCGTCTCGGCGAAATTGCGGCTGCGATCATCGAAATCAAGCCCGGCATGACCGCAACGGAAGACGAAATCAACGAATTCTGCCTCGACCTCCCGCGCTACAAGCGTCCCCGCAAGATCATCTTCGCCGACGTGCCCCGCAACCCCACGGGCAAGATCGAAAAGCCCAAGCTCCGTGAAAGATACGGCGCAGAGCGACTCGTGGAGAGCGCAACGACCAACTGAATGTTTACAGCCCCTTGCAGATTGGATGCAAGGGGCTGTTCCTTTAGAAATACGAATTGCTTTTTTATGGAACATACGCATAAAACACATAAAACCCCTTGATTTCGCAGCCGGGTTGTGCTATAATAAAATGAATATTTTTATTTTTATATACGGCTCTATGCCGTGCATCCCATTATCCCTCAGGAGAGGAAACCATCATGTATCAAATCATTCGCAAAGCAGCTTTGAATCCCACGGTGGTCAGCATGGATATTCTGGCTCCCCGTGTTGCAAATAAGGCCAAGGCAGGCCAGTTTATCATCCTTCGTGTGGACGAGGACGGGGAACGAATTCCCCTGACCGTGGCAGGAACAAACCCCGCCGAGGGTACCGTCCGCATCATTTTCCAGACCGTCGGTGCAACGACGGATGCGCTTGCCCGTAAAAACGAGGGCGAGTATCTGCAGGACTTTGTCGGTCCGCTCGGGAAAGCTACCGAGATTCAAGGCCTCAAAAAGGTCTGTGTGGTCGGCGGCGGCGTGGGTTGCGCCATCGCGTTGCCCGTCGCGCAGGCACTCCATGATG
>JBGVOJ010000520.1:0-5571 GCA_045126415.1 Eubacteriales bacterium
CCCCTCTTCAAAAACTTTCATTCTGTAAACGAGACAAAGGAATTGCAGACTTCAAGTCTGCACATACGAACGTCAACACAACGGTTTGAAGTTTTTTGGAGAAGGTAGGAGACTTCCTTTGGAAGTCTCCGGAAAAAACACATTTTCATTCGTACTGAACCGGTAAGGGCAACTTCTACTGCCCCGGCCGGCAGTAATATATACGTCAATGCCGACAGGAACCCATGGTGGGTTTACCATCGGCAGCAGCCGTGCAAAGCTGTGCAAAGCGCATGAACTGCGCGGCAGCAAGAAAGATTTACTTGCATGACAGGAGGAAATTATTATGCAGATCTCAGACGTAATCGCCGATATGCTGACCAGAATCAGAAACGCGAACAACGCAAAGCACGAAACCGTTGATATTCCGGCTTCCAACATGAAGAAGGCTATCGCAGACATCCTTCTCGCAGAAGGCTTCATCAAGAGCGTTCAGGTTATCGAAGACGGCAAGCAGGGTGTTATCCGTATCACTCTCAAGTACGGTCAGGCGAAGTCCAAGGTTATCCACGGTCTCCGCAGAGTATCCAAGCCCGGTCTCCGTATCTACGCAAGCTGCGAAGATATGCCCAAGGTTATGAACGGTCTCGGCATCGCTATCGTTTCTACCTCTAAGGGTATCATGACCGATAAGAAGGCAAGACATGAAAATGTCGGCGGCGAAGTTCTCGCGTTCGTTTGGTAAGGGAAAGAGAGGAAAACAATGTCCAGAATTGGTAGAGCTCCGATCACGGTTCCCGCAGGCGTTACCGTAACAGTAGGAGAAGATAATCTTATCACCGTTAAGGGTGCACAGGGTACGCTTACTTACAAGGCTCCCGCTACGATGACCGTTAAGGTTGAAGGTGCTGTCGTTACCGTTACCCGTCCGGATGACGAAAACGAAAGCCGTTCCCTCCATGGTCTTACCCGTACCCTCATCAACAACATGGTAGTCGGTGTTTCCACCGGTTACTCCAAGAAGCTCGAAATCGTAGGTGTTGGTTACAGAGTTGCTAAGGAAGGCAAGAAGCTTGTCCTCAACCTCGGTCACTCCCACCCCATCTACTTCGAAGAATCCGACCTCGTTAAGTTCGACGTGCCGGATGCAAATACCATCATCGTAAAGAGCTACGACAAGCAGGTTTGCGGTCAGATCGCAGCGGAAATTCGTTCCAAGAGACCTCCGGAACCGTACCACGGCAAGGGTGTCAAGTACGAAGGCGAACATATCCGTCGTAAGGCCGGTAAAGCTGGTAAATAATGGAAGGAGACGTACACAATGGTTAGCAAGAAGGATAAGAACGCTCAGCGTCTTAAGAGACACGCTCGCGTGCGTGCAAAAGTTTCCGGTACTACCGAACGTCCCCGTCTGGCTGTTTACCGTTCCAACGCAAACATCTACGCTCAGATCATCGACGACGTAAAGGGTGTAACCCTCTGCGCTGCTTCCACCGTTGAAGCAGGCTTCGAAGGCATCGGTTCCAACAAGGAAGCTGCCAAGAAGGTCGGCATGAAGATCGCTGAAAAGGCTCTCGCTGCAGGCATTGATACTGTTGTATTCGACCGCGGCGGTTATATCTATCACGGACGTGTATCGGAGCTCGCTGCTGGCGCAAGAGAAGGCGGTCTGAAGTTCTAAGTGAGTGCAGGTCGCTCGTGCAGGAGAGACGGTTGCTTTTTGAAAAAAGCTCCGCAAAAACTTTGAACAATTTTTGGTTCGGGGGGCTTGCCCCCAAACCAAAAATAGATGGAAGTTTCTTGCACAGCTTCTTTTCAAAGAAGCGCGTTCCCCCCTTTACGAACGATTTGGATTCTCTTGGTACTGTCAGCCAACTCCAGTGTGAGAAGGCCGGTTTGTACACTATTAGGGACGAGGGGGAATTTCCCCCTCCCCTATATCATAATCTGTCGAAAAAGGCGGCAGTAGGCGGAACTGCTGATTGTTCCGTCTGAAGAAAGGATTTATAATGGCTAAAAGATTTAATCCCGAAGGGCTTGAACTCAAGGAAAAGCTCGTTGTAGTGAACCGTGTATCCAAAACCGTTAAGGGTGGTCGTGTAGCACGTTTTGCAGCCCTCATGATCGTTGGCGACGAAAACGGTCACGTAGGTTACGGCCTTGGCAAGGCAGCTGAAGTTTCTGAAGCTACCCGTAAGGCTATTGAAGACGCAAAGAAGAATATGATCGAAGTATCTCTCAAGGATGGCACCATCCCGCACGAGATCCTCGGCGAATTTGGCGCAGGTAAGGTTCTCCTGAAGCCTGCTGCAAAGGGTACCGGTATCATCGCCGGTAAGACCGTTCGTGCCGTTGTAGAACTCGCAGGCATCAAGAATATCCGTTCCAAGTGCCTCCGTTCCAACAACCCCACCAACGTTGTCAAGGCTACGTTCGAAGGCTTAAAGGCTCTCCGTACTGCTGAAGAAGTTGCTAAGACTCGCGGCATCTCCGTAGAGCAGGTTATCGACTAAGGAGGTTATGAGGAATGGAAAAGGTAATCGTAACTCTCAAGAAGAGTCTCATCGCGGCTAAGCCCAACCAGAAGGCTACCGCAGCGTCTCTCGGCCTCCAGAAGATCGGTGATTCCATCGTTCACGAAGCAGGCCCCGTAATTGAAGGCAAGATTAAGGTGCTCAGCCACCTCGTATCCGTGGAGAAGGCGTAAGCCCTCCGATTTCGATTGAATAATACTAAGGAGGATTTAACCCCATGAAGCTCCATGAACTTTCTCCGGCTCCCGGTTCTGCAAAAGACGCATGGCGTAAGGGCAGAGGTCCCGGTTCCGGTAACGGCAAAACAGCAGGTAAGGGCCACAAGGGTCAGAACGCTCGTTCTGGCGGCGGCGTACGTATCGGCTTTGAAGGCGGTCAGCTCCCGCTTTACAGAAAGCTTCCCAAGAGAGGCTTTAAGAACCACTTCGCTAAGGAATATGCGATCATCAATGTATCCGATCTCAACAAGTTTGAAGACGGTGCAACTGTAAATCTCGAAACTCTTATGAACGCGGGCATTATCCGCAAGCCCCTCTGTGGTCTGAAGGTACTCGGCAACGGCGAAATCACTAAGAAAGTTACCGTTGAAGCAGCGATCTTTTCAGCTAGCGCAAAGGAAAAGATTGAAGCGGCTGGTGGAAAGACCGAGGTGGTATAAGTGTTTGAGACAATCAGAAATGCGTGGAAAGTTGCCGATCTGAAGAAGAAGCTCTTATTCACCATTTTCATCGTTGTTCTTTACCGACTCGGCGCAGCTATCCCGATCCCCTACGTTGACTCCACCGCTCTCAGCACTTCGATGCTTGCGACCGGCGGCTCCATCTTCGCATATCTCAACATCTTAACCGGTAGTGCGTTCTCTCAGGCTACTCTGTTCGCACTCGGTATCAACCCGTATATCACATCTTCTATCGTTATGCAGCTCCTCTGCATCGCGATTCCTTACCTTGAAAACCTTTCCAAGGAAGGCGAAGAAGGCAAGAAGAAGATCAATACCATTACCCGTTATGTAACCGTTGGTCTCGGTCTCATCACCGCGATCGGTTACTACAAGCTCCTGGATTCCTACGGTCTGCTTATCGAAGACGGCTTCTTCGCAGGTCTCGTTATCGTAACCTGTTACTGCGCCGGTTCCGCTCTCGTTATGTGGCTCGCAGAAAAGATCAACGAAAACGGTATCGGCAACGGTATCTCCATGATCCTTTTTGCAAACATCGTATCCAGACTTCCCAGCATGGCAGGTACTCTCCTGAACTATGCAATGGGTAAGGGTACTTTCGTAAAGCGCGACGATACGGTTGTTACCATTCCCGTTTGGGCTGGTATCATCATCGCTATTCTTGCAATCGCAGTTGCAGTTGCAATGGTTGGCTTCATTGTATGGATGACCAACAGCGAACGCCGTATCCCGATCCAGTACGCTAAGAGAGTCGTCGGCAGAAAGATGTACGGCGGCCAGTCCTCCAACCTCCCGATCAAGGTCAACATGACCGGCGTTATGCCGATCATCTTCGCAAACTCCATCGTGACCATTCCGTCCACGATCGCTATGTTTGTAAGACCCACGGAAGGCTCCTTCTGGTATGGATTCTTTGAACTCTTTGCGACCGACAGCGTTCTGTACCTGATTCTCACGTTCGTGCTGCTCATCGCATTTGCGTACTTCTATATTTCGATTTCCTTCAATCCGATCGAAGTTGCCAACAACCTCAAGGCGAACGGCGGTTCCATCCCCGGTATCCGTCCCGGCCGCCCCACTTCGGATTACATCACCAAGATCCTCAACCGTGTCACCTTCATCGGTGCTCTCCTTCTCAGCGTAGTCGCAGTATTCCCGCTTCTTGTGAACATCATCAGCGGCAACAACCTGCAGGCTCTCGCATTCGGTGGTTCCTCCGTCATCATCGTAGTCGGTGTTGTCCTCGAAACCATCCGTGAAATCGAAGCACAGATGACCATGCGTCACTACAAGGGATTCCTCGAATAAGATATAGACCAACTACGTCTCCGCCGGCAGAAGTAACATTCCGTTGACGGAGATGTTGGGTTTATGGGAAAATATTGTTTTCGGGGAGAAACTTTTTTCAAAAAGTTTCTCCCCGAGCCCCTCTTCAAAAACTTTTAAACGAAATGGACAGACAAAGTAGGGTGCAGATCCGGCAATACCAAACCGGCTGTGCAGTGTACAGCGGTATTGTTTCTCTAAGTCTGCACAAACTTCGTCCATCCATATAGTATAAAGTTTTTTGAAAGGGGTTTGGGGAAAACTTTTTTCATAAAAAGTTTTCCCCGAGAAGAAACATCATAAAGGAGAAACTACAATGGCTAGAAAGATTAATCTTATCCTTCTCGGCGCTCCCGGTGCGGGCAAGGGTACGCAGGCGGAACTTATTTCCGAACGCTACGGCATTCCGGCAATTTCCACCGGTCAGATCATCCGTGAAGAGATCGCTTCCGGCAGCGAACTTGGTCAGCGCACCAAGGCGTACACCGAAAACGGTCAGCTCGTTCCGGACGCTGTTGTGATTGACATCATCAAGGCTCGTCTGGCAAAGGACGACTGTGTGAACGGCTTCATCCTCGACGGTTTCCCGAGAACCGTTCCGCAGGCAGCGGCACTCGATGAAATGGGCGTTGAAATCACCGACGTTATCTCTATCGAAGTCGAAGACAACGACATCATCGAACGCATGAGCGGCAGACGTGTCTGCAAGGCTTGCGGCGCGACCTACCACACCAAGTACAAGCCGTCCCCGAACGGTGAAAACTGCAAGTGCGGCGAACCGCTTTCCATCCGTGCGGACGACGATCCGGAAGTTGTAAAGTCCCGTCTGGAAATCTACCACGCACAGACCGAACCCCTCAAGGAGTTCTACAACAATAAGGGCCTCCTCAAGATTGTCATCGGTCAGGAAAAGCTCGAAGACACCACCGCTCTTACCAAGGCTGCATTAGAGGGTTAATGGGGATTTTTCTTGGGGAAAACTTTTTTGAAAAAAAGTTTTCCCCAAACCCCTTTCAAAAAACTTCAATCTGTTATAGGACAGAGTGAGTGCAG
>JBGVOJ010000521.1:0-5478 GCA_045126415.1 Eubacteriales bacterium
TCCTCTGTCCAAAGATTTTTGGAAAGGGTTCGGGAAAACCTTTTTGCAAAAAGGTTTTCCCGAGAAAATAAATCAAATTTCAAGGAGAAACATCATGAAAAAACTCGCTATGATCGGCTGCGGCGGCATCGGCCAGTACCATCTCGGTCACTTCCTCCAGTTCAAGGACATCGTTGAACTTGCGGGATTCTGCGACCTGATTCCGGAACGTGCGGAAAGCTTCGTGGAAAAGGCAGGCTGCGGCAAGGCATTCACGAACTACATCGATATGTACGATGAAATCCAGCCCGATATGGTCTTCATCTGCATCCCGCCGTACTGCCACGGTGAAATCGAATTCGAAACCATCCGCCGCGGCATCCACTTCTTCGTGGAAAAGCCGCTCGCGCTCGACCTCGACCTCGCGCGCAAGATCCGCGACGCAGCAGCGGAAAAGAACCTCATCACCGCATCCGGCTTCCAGTGCCGCTACTCCAACCTCGTGGAACCCAACGTAAAGTTCTGCCAGGAAAACGAAATCGTCTTCGTTGACGCTTCCCGTATCGGCGGTATGCCGGGCGTGTTCTGGTGGCGTGACAAGGATCTCTCCGGCGGTCAGATCGTCGAACAGACCATCCACCAGTTCGACATCATCCGCTACGTCTTCGGCGAACCGGAAGAAGTCTGCACCTACGGTACCCGCGGCTTCCTGAAGGGTGTTCCGGACTACAACACCGAAGACCTCTCCACCACCATCATCAAGTTCAAGAGCGGCGCTCTCGGCGTAATGTCCACCGGTGACTACGCAACCTCCGGCAACAGCCACGACTCCAAGGTCATCTTCTCCTCCAAGGACAAGAGAGCCGAACTCAAGATCCTCGGTACCCTCAAGATCTACGGCGAAAAGCCCGAAGAACCGAAGGACGACAAGGGCGGCTTCATCGTCAAGGGCGACGGCGCTCTCTCCGCAGGCGGCGACTGCGTTGTATACAACCAGGACGGCGATGCAGGCGTTCTCTGCGACCGCACCTTCATCGAAGCGGTCATCTCCGGTGACGGCAGCAAGATCCGTTCTCCCTACGCAGACGCGTTCAAGTCCGTTTCCTTCACCATGGCGTGCAACAAGTCCATGGAACTCGGTGTTCCCGTAAAGGTTGAACTCGAATAAATCTTCTGCTATCCATAACTCAGGACAGATACGTCATCCGTATCTGTCCTTTTTCTTTCATCCAATCTTAATCTGATTTTAAAACAACCTTAATTTTACATTAATTGACACACATCTTCCAAAACGGTATAATAAACACTGAAAATCCGGACATCCGCAGGTGCATCCCATGAAATCCATTTATCTTCTTCTCACCCGCTCCACCTCGCTTCCGTCCAGACTGATCGGCCTGTTCACAAGCGAACCGTTTACCCATGTTTCCCTCGCTTTTGACCGTGAACTGACGGTGCTGTACAGCTTTGCGAGAAAATATCCCGCATTCCCCCTTCCCGCCGGACTCATGGAAGAACATATCGACCGTGGATTTTACCGGAAACAGGGCGATATCCCATGCGCTCTGCTCCGGATGGATGTCCCCGACAAAATCCACTCCCGCGCAAAAACACTCGTCTATAATATGTTTCAGCACCGGGAAGACTACGGCTACAGCATCCTCGGACTCCTTTTCTGCCGCCTGCGGATCCCGTTCGATATTCCGAACCGATATTTCTGCTCCCAGTTTGTCAGCACCGTCCTCACCGACAGCGGCGCTCTCACACTCCCCAAACCCGCATCCCTCATGCATCCGTTCGATTTCTGTTCCCTCGATGGTCTGCAGCTCCTCTACCTCGGCGGACTCGCCGACCTTCGTACCCGCCGCACCACTGTCTCTGCCTGACTTCACCAATTCCCTCTCGTAAAGGAGGTTTCCTTTCCCCTTGAAATCCCAGCCCCGCTCTCCCAAAGCAAAAAAGATCATCGCCGTCCTTCTCACGCTCCTCTATCTCGCCCTGTGCGGCGTGATTCTCATCCACGTCGGCAAACCCTTTCTCACCTTCCTCGATGAGCCCGAAAAATTTCGCCAGTGGATCGACAGCCGCGGTCTCGCAGGACAGGCTGTCTTCCTCTTCATGATCGTCCTGCAGGTCTTTGTGGCCTTTATCCCCGGGGAGCCGCTCGAGATCGCCGCCGGCTACGCGTTCGGCTGGCTCGGCGGTACCCTTATTTCCGTCCTCGGTGTCACCGCCGGTTCCGCTCTCGTCTTCCTCTTCATACGGAAGTACGGTACCCGCGCATTGGAACTCTTCGTCTCCCCTGCAAAAATCCGTTCCATGAAATTCCTGCAGAATACTGAACGTCTCAAAAGCCTGATGTTCGTCCTCTTTCTCATCCCCGGCACGCCGAAAGATCTCCTCACCTACATCGCCGGACTTACTCCCATCCGCATGTCCGACTTTCTCATCCTCTCCACCGTCGCACGGCTTCCCTCCCTCATCACGTCCATTGTCGGCGGCTCCGCCCTCGGCGACGGCGAATACTTCACGGCTATCATCGTCTTTGCCGTCACCGCCGCCGTCAGTATTCTCGGACTCCTCGTCTATTCCCGCATCAAACAGCACAAAACCCAAGCCTGACACCACGTCAAACTTGGGTTTTGTTTTTCTGTATCTTCAGTCCCGTTTTGCTTTTCGTATCCCGTCCCGGATCACTTCAATCACCGCGCCGAGAATGAAGATCAGCCACGAATACGACCATGCCCAGCCGCCGACCGTGAAGCTGTACAGGAAGTACGCAATCACAATCCCCAGCCAGAGAACGCCGGAAAATTCCTGATCCATCACTTTCTCAAACGGCACCCCTTTGTTATACTTCCGCAGCATGTCGAACAGTACCGACCCGATCGCGGACGACAGGAAAATCAGCCAGGTCATATGCCAGTGTCCGAACAGGAAACTGACCGCAAAATACGCCACGACCGTCAGCAGCCACATGCACGCTTCAATCGAATCCAGCAGCGCGTTCATTTTCTTCGCACCCTTTTTCCGTTCCTTCGCCTCCGCTTCCTCGTCCGTTTCCGGAAGGGATTCCAGCATCTCCTTGATCTTATCCACATCCGCGAGAAGTTCCCGGTACGCGTCCAGCTCACTCTGTCCGTCGGAAACCTTCCGGTCGAATTCCGCACTGACCCGCTCAACCATTTCGTCGATCTTCTCTGCAGCCGCTGCCGTGCCGATCTCGTCACACATGGATTCCAGCTTCTTTTTGAGTTCTTTTTTCATCATAACGTCATCCGTCCCCCAAAGGTTTCGTCTCTGACCGTTTCTTAACCTGCACTGCTCATCTTCTTCCAGTTCAGACCATAACCGTTGTATACATACGTGTCGTCCGGCAGGAAGAACGCATCTTCCGCGTAGACATCCCCGCTGCCGCAGCGCATACAGCCGTTGTATTCCCCACGATAAACCGCTACATGAACATGTTTGCCGGAGGAAACGCCGTAGTCGCCGCTGTCATAGAAATAATCACCCTGCGTGAAACCCTGTCCGACCGCGAGATCGGAAATATCGTTGTCATGCAGGAAGCATACCGTCATATAATCGTACGTTCCGTCCGCGTAAAGTACCGGTGAGGTACTCTGGAACCATACCGCATTGCAGGAAATTTCGGTCGCGTCAATGCGGACGATCTTTCCGTTGAACGGCGCACGCACCGCGCGTTCCATCGGCTGGATATCCAGCGCATTCTGTTCCATATGGGAATAATCGTCAAACGCCCCCTGTGTCACGACAAGGGACTCGGCAACGAAAACAGCAAGCTCACGTCCTTCGGAGTTCATAATCCCCTGACGATCGAAATTCCACGTGGACACGCCGTCTGCCGCTGCATCGGCGAGAACAACATCCGCACCGTCTGCGTACGAATCACGGCAGGAGAGGTATTTGTTCCCGCGGTCAGCAGAAATGATGCTCCACGAACCATCCGCAGACCCCTCGATGTAGAACTCCATCGCGTTTTTGGAAGTAGAACTGTACAGTCCCGCATCGGATCCACCCGGCACCGCGCCGATGACGCGACCGAAGCCGCTCCGGGAAGCCGCAGAATAAATATAATATGTACCGCGTTCCGTGCGTTCAATACGGAAGGTCTGGGTAATATCGTCGGTCGCTTCCCATACGGTCACGCCACCCCCCTCATAGTCGGTGTTCGCTCCTGTGGAAGCCACATTGAGCGCCTTTCCGCTTTTCGAGGATGTAATGGTATAGTATCCGTCGGGAATGATCCAGTCAATGTTGTAGCCGACCGCGTCAAGGAAAACAGCCGTCTCCGCGGGATCGTCATCCCAGAGCATGAAAACCGCGTCCTGATATTCCATTCTGCCTTCTTCCACCAGCACGTCGGACATCACGCGGCGCGAATTCTTCATCGTGGTACGAAGAGTGTTGTACATCGCCAGAGCAGCACCGCCGCGCGTCAGCGGCTCATCCTCTCCGGTAACGCAGATACCGATCATCCGCCCGTGTTCCGCCGCCGTCAGATAGGAGTAATCCCCCTCCTTCATGCGGTAGCCGAGAGAGTACAGCATATAACTCATGAACCGTTCGGGCGTTTCGGCGAAATTCGGCTCAAACATCGGCCCGAACACGCCGTCGAGCAGATCGTCAAGCAGACCAACCGAGTAAAGATAACCGACATACGCGGACGCCCATTCCGGCACATCGTAGAACGGATGCGCATACTTCATCTGCAGCGCCGTTTCTTCCATTCCCATCATCCGTACCGCCAGAACCGCCGATTCGATCCGCGTCAGACCCTTGCTAAGCGCAAAGTCGATCCCGCCGTTGATGTTCGTCCCGGTTCCGTTGAGCATTCCGAGATAGTACAGCCGCAGTGCCGCATCCTCTTCCGAAAGTTCCGCCCCCGCCGCGATCACCGATCCCAGCGCAGTCAGTTCTTCCTTTTCCGCATCCGTCGGCACGGGATTAACCGCTCCCACAGCAGAGGTCATCGTCAGCACCGCCAGCACGGTCGCCAGCCCTTTTTTCCAACCCATAATTCTGTATCTATCCTTTTTTTCCTATTTTTTATATCTCTCAGATTACACCATTTTATATTATACCGCATATTTGGGTTTTCGTCAATAGAGGAATTGCGGAGTGTCAGAAAAGGGGATACGGTCGCTTTTTGAAAAAAGCTCCGCAAAAACTTCAATCTGTTGTTGGCGGTTTGTGGAGCTGATATGATATAGAAGGGGGAAAAGGAGAAATTTTCGGTGGAGTATGGCTTAAATTTGTTAGACTTGTAGCCGTGGAGGCATAAAAATCATCAGGAGTAGTAGAGCGACTTCACGGGGCTTCGCTCCCCGTTCAGCGCTGACAACTTCCGTCTCCGGAATGTAGTGCGTCACATTACAATTCAGCTACGTTTCGTATAACACCGCATGTCTTGGGTGGCGCCGGCCCTGCTTTGGGTTTTTGCCAACAATATTTCATCCGCTCTTTTTTACCAAAATC